>CALCIC010000107.1 GCA_937907405.1 uncultured Isosphaeraceae bacterium
CGCCACCGGCGCAAGCGACAACGCCACGCGCGCTTCAAGCCTCTCAACCCCCGGCCGCGCCTGCTTCCGCGATGGACGCCTCATGCTCGTGCCTCAAGCTGCAACAGTCGGACGTCCCCGACCGCTCGAATCGAATCGTCGCGATCAAGGACGGGTGCGAGGACCAAAATCCATCACGTCAACCGTCGCCGAGCCTCGTTGCCCGGCCCCCGCGCCGCCGTTCCTGCTTGGGGCCGGCCATCGTATCATCAAACCCAGTATTTCAAGAGTCCGTTGATCCGATATTCCCCGAGCGTTGCTTAATTACAACACTCCGCTCGCCTCGATCCGCTCAAACCGCGCGCACACGAAGCCCCGCGGGGAACAGCGAGCGTCCCCCGCGAGGCTTCCCGCATCAGCGTTGGCTTGAGCAATCGACTACGGCCGACGAGCGGCCCAGTCTCGGATTCCCACGCCCCATGCCGCCCGGGGAACCTTCTCTTTTCAGATGCATAACATGGAGAACCTGGGGCACGCCCACGTCATCCCATCTTCGCCATTTTGCCTCTCTGTTGGTGCGTGGCCATCTGGCCTTTAAGACCTTATGCTTGAAGTGTTGAAACCAACTAGCAGCGCGTGCAGGGCAAGCGCATCAGGATCGTAAGGCCCCCATTACCGACCCCGTGCAACTTGTTCTGTACGGCGGGGGTAAGCGATGACCCCCAATGACCCGATGCCAAGAAGAATCAAGGACGAAGGCTCTGGGACAGCTTGACCTGAAGGTGCAAGTACGAAGTCGGTGTAGCTCGGGCCGCTCGTGTCGACAACATGATCCCAGGCACTCGCCGAAAATGGGAGGAACTCCGTAGCCTCTTCCGCACTCTCGATCACAAACGTGAAGGACGCTCCAGGCGCAAGGTCGTACTCATAGGGAGACTCGAAACTGGTGCTAAACCAGTCAATGTATGTCACATCATCAGTAGCATAATCCCATCCGGCAGGCGTCTCGATGATCGAGACCGGAGCGTCAATCTCCAAATGGAACAGGCTGATGAAATTCGGGCTGGCCAATGGCTCATCGTTGAAGAGCGTGTATGTGAAAGTTGAGCCCGATTGGGTGAACGTCAGATGGGCCAGCAAGTCGGCCTCGGCATCCGAAACCAAAGCAGTGAAGAGCAACGCCGCAAAACAAATGCCTTTTCTCATTGCCTTGAACCTTTTCGTATCATTGCCATCCGACGTGAATGTGATTTTCCCGAAGATCGCCAACAGGTACCTGCCTAGCACCCTGTTCGGCAATGGCTATTCCCTGTGTGCTAGCCGCCGCTTGCAAGGCGGGGTAGAGGACTTCGTGGAGCGGCAACGTCACTCTTCTAGAGGATCCATTCACCATGATGATTACCTGAACCAGGCTAGGGACAAGATCAAGGGCGCTGCCCCGAGTATGTCTACTTTCTGGAATTCTACTACCAACGTATCGATTCCTCTGGGGGTTGCGGTAACCACTGCTGATTGTAACAGGAGCGTTATCCGGAATCGAGGTATTATACCTCTGGCCGGCGATAGTAACCGTCACTTGCCGCCCTCGGTAAGCCGCTAGGATCGCGTTGTAGCGAGCATCAAGTCCGACGGACAATTGAACTCCGTAGTTGCCAGCGTTGTATCCTAGCCCAAGAGAAGGGACCACTTCGCTTCTCGCCGGAACAGGGATATCATAGTCGTAGTATTCCTGTCGAAGACAATCCGTCTCATCCTGTTTCAGATCACCCAAGTTCGTATCCGAGAGTCGTGATTCGAATCGTTTTCCATTGACATTCATGCTGGCAATTACTTGAAAACAGATCGCTGGATTCTGCTTATCGCTTCCTTGACTCCAGACCGTGCGGCGATTGGTCACAAGAGCCTGGTTATCAGAGGGCGTGAATCGGAAGGTAGCTACTCCGTCCGCGTCCGTGGTAGTGACGACATTGGTTGGAAACCCAGAGACATCGGCTGCCGCACCCGATCCTTGGACAGTCCAAAACACTTGCGTACCACTCGGCACCCCAGTGACAGAAGCGCCAAGCTCGATTGAGTCGGTCGTGATGAATGAGCTAGTGCTAATATAATCAATATTGATAGCAGGATTGATAGTAGGCGCCTTGTCCATTCTCACGGAAAGGAAGACGCTCCTTGCAAAATAACCACCTGCTGGAACCGACGCCTGATTGAGAACCGACACTTGAAAAACATCACCTATTACTGCGTTGAATGTGACCTGGCCGGATGTCACGCTGTCGACTTGGCCTTCGCCGCCGGAAATCAAGTCTCCTCCCTGATCTTTGTAATTAAAAGAGATCCTGTAATTCCCGACCGAGCCCACGCTCGGGGAGCGTATGCCGCTGATGCCTGCCGCCATCGTAATCTCGACAGGCTTCCCGAGTTCATCGGGGGTGTCGGCGGCGATTTCCAATGGGATCGCAGCACCGTAACTATTACCCTCGCTCGATTGAGTACCGGCAACACCAAATGAATTATATGATCCCAACGGGTCCGAGGTGATGCCAACCGCCGATGTTACCTGCACAATAGTCAAAGTGCCGGGATCACCACCATAAGCAGGACCACCGCTTCTTTTGGTGTCTATGGCGGCACCGGAGTGTTGCGGACCGAATTCGTTCATTGCAAAAAATGGGGGCTCGAATGGAGCTCCGATCGGGAACTCCGCATCAGCGAAGCTGCGTAACCCCTCAGCGCCGACGCCGATAGGGGACTGGTCGGCGTAGATCTGTCCGCCCCCAGAGACCATGGCGGCGATCGACCCTCCTCCGAAGACGAGGCTGGCCATCAACGCTCGTTCTTCCAGCATCTCGACGGTTGGCCTGCTCGATTTGCGACCGCGCGCCTTGCGAGAGAGGGTGGTTTCGCGGCGGTCGGCTTGACGATTCAGGAGATGGCCTTCGAACGACATCGTGCTGTGTCCTCAGTTGGCTTGATCGTATGGTGTGGATGCGACTCGTTGCCTCTCACACCCCGGTTGAATCAAGGAAGATCAGGCGACTCGGGTAGTTCGTGCTGCTCTTAATGCGACGAAGCCAACGAGTCCGGCGATACCGCAAAGGGCGAGTGACGAAGGCTCGGGGACAGCGGACGTGTCGAAATTGACGGTGAGTGTGGGGGCGAATGAGACGCCCGAGGACGCGTCGCCGTAGAGGTACACGATGGACCTGGATCCGGCTGACGTTAGAAAGCCGACGTTCGAGATGCCGCCGTTGACCAGGGACTGGATGTAGCTCGTCGCGTCGATGTTGAACGTCTGATCCAACCCCGACGGTTTAATCGGCAGAGGCCCCGTGGCGCCGAGAAGGACGTTGGGGATCGTGAAATCCGAGATCGTTACGGTTGGGCTGCTTGAGGGGTACCCGCTGACGTTTAACGAGGGGGAGTCATAAATCGGTGTCGCTCCCGCGATGGTGAACGTAAATGTGGCCGAATTGATCTGGGCGCCGGCGAGCGAAGAGAGGTTGAATTTGAATGCCGACTCGGAATACGACCCACCGGAATCGGGGCTTCCAACGAAATTCTCCAACAGTGAGCCGCCCAGGACGAGAGAGTTGTTGGGGTTTGGAGACGCGGCCCCCGTGACGCTGAGGGTGCCGACGCTGGTTGGCGACTCCGCGATGGACGCGGCGTGCGTGATCGTGGGGCCGGTCACGAACAACAAACCCATCAGAATTGCCGTTGCCACGGCCTGTTTCCATGCAAGAGAGGGAAACGTGCGATTCATGGTGCTCTCTTTTGTCGTAAAGCGGTTATCTCTGAAGTTGCAAACGCCCGCACCCGAGCGAGGACAGGCCCTATCCCTCGACGATCGCCGCCTCTGCAAAGAGAGCGGCCCCTGATCGTCCAGAGCTTCGAGCGTCCTCACACCCAAGACGACATTCCCGCCGATTCCTCACGCACTTTTTCGAAAAAGTTCTACCGGCCGCCGAAATCCCCTGTTCCAAGCCATTCCTCGGCGGAGTTGGCGAAGGTCCAGGCGGCGATGGCGGGGGGGGTGGTGCCGGGGGCGTCGAGGTACATGGCGGCGAGGAGGGTGGAGCCGTCGGGGGAGAAATGGAGTCGGCGGATATCAGGCGACGGGGTTTCCAGGGTCAGGATCGCCTGGAGGCTCGCCAGGTCGACCAGGGTAATCATGCCGTCGGAACTTCCAGTGGCCAGGGTCGACCCATCGGGGGAGACGGCAAGGGCGAATGGGCCGTGGGGCAACTCCACGACGGCCGGGCGGGCTTCGGGGGCGTCCAGGGTCCAGACCGCGGCGAATCGGGTCAATGGATAGCCCACGATCGCCTTCCGGCCTTTCGGCGTGAACACGATCGGAATGCCCGTGGCGAAACCGGAACTCGGATACTCGCGGTGTGAATTCGTCGTGAGGTCCCAGACGTCAAGACCGCCTCCCGACGCCAGCGCGAGGCGGTCACCATCCGGCGAGAAGGCGAATTCCGCAATGCCCTGAGAAGGCGCGCCGATCAATCGGCGGGTCGAGAGGTCCCAGACGCAGGTCCGTCCCGGCCAGACCCGCGCGGCGAGCCGGGCGCCGTCGGGTGAAAACGCAGGCGTCGCAAACCCGCCGAAAGCCTCGGACGCGGAGGGGGACTTGTCCATCCCCTCCAGCGGTGGAAGCGACACGTTCTCGCGAACCGACACGACCCGCGTCCAGGGCGGCCCGCCCAGGTGGACGACCGCCCGAGAACCGTCGGGGGAGACCGCCCCTCGGATCGGCTCGTTGAGCCCGTATTCCGGCGCCGGGCGCATCGATCGACTGAAAAAATCCCAGGTCTTCAGGACCACGCCGTTACGGCCCTGTCGGAAGGCCGCCGTGAACGTCCCCCGGTTCAGGGCCGGCGTGATCGTGGTCATGAGGGGTTCAGGGAGCATGACCGTCTGGCAATCCTGGACGTCGCGCGCGTCCCAGATCACGAACTTGGCGTCCGCGCCGCAGACCGCCAGCTTGCGACCGTCGGGCGCGAACGCCACGCCCCAGTTTCTGACGCGCCCCGTTCGGTAGGTCCGCAGCCGGGCGCCCGATTCCACATCCCAAAGGCAAACGAGCCCCTCCCGGTGGGAAACGGCGAGGACGCGGTCGTCGGGCGAGAACGCAAGCCCGTAAGCGTGCCCGGAGGGGCCAGAGTTCAGGACCTTTTCGACGGTCTCGCCGTCCTTCTCGGTTCGCAGCCGCACCGGCCCATTCCACTCGCCCCCGGCCATGCTTCGGCCGTCGTGGCTGTAGGCGATGCCACAGAGTGATCCGAAGCCGGCGACGCGGGTCTTCGAGACGGGGGCCTCGACATTGAAACGCCAGAGGCCGGCCAGTGTCGCGACCGCGAGGGTCTGGCCGTCGGGCGAGCACGCCAGGGACTCGACCCTCGTTTCCACCGACGGAAAGGCCCGCTTCTCCCGTCTTGCGGCGACGTCCCACGCCGTGATCCGGCCCAGGTCGTCCCCCGAGAACAGCGTGAGGCCGTCGGGGCTGAAAACGACGCTGACGGCCTCCTTATCATGCTTGCCGAGCACGATCGACGGCGCGTTCTCGTCGAGCGCGTCCCAGAGCCGAACCGTGCCGTCGTCACCGCAACTGGCAAGGGTCTTGCCGTCGGGGGAGAACGTCGCCCAGTCGACGTCGCCCGCATGGCCCCGGAAGGCGCGGAGCGGCGCGCCGGTCGCGGCGTCCCAGGTTCGGACGGTCCCATCCTGGCCGCAGGTGACGAGGGTCTTGCCGTCGGGGGCGTAATCGACGTGGTACACGTCGCCAATGTGGCCGCTGAGCCGTTGGGGCTTGAGGTGGCAGAGCCGCCAGAGGTAATGCCAGGGAAAGCCGCGTTCGTCGTCGACGCCCGGGGCCGGGACGTGCCGCGACAGCAGGGCGACGGCCTCGTCGAGCTTGTTGAGCTGGACGTACTGACCAGCCAGGGCGACGTCGTGGACGTATTCCGCGTGGCGCTGGATGCGGTCCAGGCGACTACGGGAGCGGTCGAGGTCGCCGTTCCTCGCGATCAGTGAGGCGATGACCGCGCCGCCGGCCACGACTAGAAGCAGGGCGAAGGCCAGAGAGGCGGAGAGAGCCTTGTGGCGGCGGGTCCATCGCTCGGCCCGGCGCAGCAGGCTGGGGCGGCGGGCGAGGATCGGGCGGTGGTCGAGAAACCGGCGGAGGTCGTCGGCCATCGCGCCGGCGGTCGCGTAGCGCTGGTCTCGGACGCGACTGAGGGCGCGGAGGATGATCGTCTCAAGATCGCGGGGGATCGATCGATCCCACGACCGGAGCTTCCGAGGCTCGCCGACGGCCAGGTTGTGCAACAATTCGTCGCGGTCGGCGCCGGGGTGGACGGGGTGGAGCGTCGCCAACTCGTAGAGCGTCGCGCCCAGCGAGTACACGTCGGTTCGATGGTCGACGCTGGAGTGATCGCCCGACGACTGCTCCGGGCTCATGTAGCGAAGCGTCCCCAGCACGTCCCCCTGGGCGGTCAGGCCGCCGTCGCCGTCCATCCGCGCGAGGCCGAAATCGGTGATCCAGAGGTTGTCGCGGACGTCGACCATCAGGTTCGACGGCTTGACGTCGCGGTGGACGATCCCCTTGCGGTGCGCGTGTTCGAGGGCCTCGGCTGCCTGCAAGCCGACCTCGGCGACCAGCGCGTGCCGCCCCTCGACGGATCCGACGGATTCGCGAAAGTCACGGATGACGGTGGAGAGGGTGCGGCCCTCGATCAACTGCATCGCGTAGAAATGGACCCCGCGCTCACAGCCGACGGAGAAGATCGGCACGATGTTGGTATGGTGCAACTGGGCCGCCGCGCGGGCCTCGATATGGAACCGAGACAACTGGCGGGGGTCGAGGGCCGAGGCGAGCGGCAGCGCCTTAAGCGCCACCGGGCGGCCGAGGCTGAGCTGCCGGGCCTCGAACACGATCCCCATCCCCCCCTGGCCGAGCTTCCTGATCAACTCGAAATCGCCGAGCCGAACGCCGGCGGCGGGGCCGAGCAAGACCTCGGCGCCGGCGAGTTGGGCCGACACGCGGAGGAT
>CALCIC010000108.1 GCA_937907405.1 uncultured Isosphaeraceae bacterium
ACCAAAACCGCTCGGGGCATCGCATGCCAAGGATGGTACGGGCAACGACGGAGATTCGCAAAGGCCAATCGGACGGCCCACGCTGGGATGGCGGTCTCTTGGAGCTCAGCCGAGGGATCGGTGGCGCCTCATGAATGATTCCCTGGAGATCGTGGGACGGAATCGAACCGAGCCCGCCGCGGCCGGGTCGCGCAAGCGGATCGTCCTGGTCGGGGCCCCGCGCGACGCGCGGAGGCTGCTCCGCGACCTCGACGCGCGTCCGGTCCCGTTCGTCGGCTTCATCGACGCCGGCCACGACCACAAGTCGGGACCGCGGCTCCACAGCCGACATCTGGCCGTCAACCCGCGGTCCAGCCCGCTGCCGGTCCTGGGCAACATCAGCCGCCTCGACGAGCTGGTCGACCAGGCCCGGGCCACGCACATCGTGGTCGCCCTCTCCCGGAAACCCAGGAAGCATCTCCGGCCCCGCCTCGCCAAGCTCAACAACGCGCGGGTCCGGGTCCACTGGATCTCGGCGGCCTCGGGCGCCCTCGACCTGGCCGGGCTCGACCTCGACGACGACGAGCCCGTGGAAGGCCAATGGTCCCGGCCGATCGTCCGAATCCGCAAGTGGGCCCGCGCGGACGGCGCCAGGTCGGCCAAGCGCGTCGCCGACGTCGTCGTCGCGGCGCTCGCCCTGACCCTGCTCGCGCCCCTCTTCCTGGCCGTCGCGGCCGCCATCCTGCTTTCGTCCGGCGGACCGATCTTCTACAGCCAGGAACGCGTGGGGCGGGGGGGTAAACGGTTCCGCATCATCAAGTTCCGAAGCATGAAGAGCAACGCCGAGGAGGTCACAGGGCCGATCTGGGCCTCGGACCACGACGCCCGATGCACCCGGATCGGCGACTGGCTCCGGAGCACCAACGTCGACGAGCTTCCCCAGCTTTTCAACGTCCTCAAAGGGGACATGAGCCTGGTCGGACCTCGCCCCGAGCGCCCGGTCTTCGTCGATCAGTTCTCCAACGGCATGCCCGACTACGACCTCCGCCACGCGGTCCCCTGCGGCATGACCGGCTGGGCCCAGGTGCACGGCTGGCGCGGGCGGACCTCGCTCCGCAAGCGGATTCAGTACGACCTCGACTACATCAACCGCTGGTCGTTCCTGCTCGACTTTCGGATCTTGTTCATGACCTTGCAGCACGTCGCCTGGGGAAAGACATCGTGGAACCTCTCTCGAACGACGAAAAAGCCGGACGCCTGACTCCGGACGGACGCGACCACGACGAACGGCCCCTCTGCTCGGTGGTCATCCCCACTTACAACGGCCGCGCGCGCCTGGCGACGTGCCTCGACAGCATCGCGCGCCACTGGCCTCGCGATCCGGCCTTCTCCTGTGAAGTCGTCGTCGTCGACGACGGCTCGACCGACGGCACGCACGAGTGGCTCGCTCGCGTCCATCCCCGGGTCCGCGTGGCGCGCGTCCCCAACCGGGGGTTTTGCATGGCGGCCAACACGGGGATCGCGGCGGCCCGGGGGCGGTTCATCCAGGTGCTCAACGACGACACCGAGGTGACGGCCGGCTGGATCGAGGCGGGCCTGGAACCGTTCCGCGACCCGACCGTAGGCGCGGTCACGCCGCTGGTGCTGGTGCGGTCGACCCCCGGGCGCGTCGACTCGGCCGGCGACTCGTACAGCCTGGCCGGATGGCCCACCAAGCGCGGTCACGGCCAGCCCGCCGAGCGGTGGTCGGCCCGCCCGGTGGAAGAGGTCTTCGGCGCCAGCGGATCAAGTTCGTTCTACCGGGCCGAGGCCCTCGAACGCGTCGGCGGCGGCTTCGATCCCTCGCTGGTCTCGTATTACGAGGACGTCGATCTCGGCTTCCGGCTGCGGTGGGCCGGCTACCGCGTGCTGTTCACGCCCCACTGCCGGATCTTGCACGAGATCTCCGCGACCTACGACCACTCGCGGCCCGGGCTCCAGCGGCGGATCGCCCGCAACGCCGAACTGGTCTTCTGGTCGAACCTGCCCGCCGGCAAGCTGGCCTCGGCCCTGATCCCCCATCTCGGCCTGCTGGCCGCCCAGGGCGCCTGGCGGATGCTCCGGCTCCGGTTCCTGCCGTTCTTCCTGGGCAAGATCGACGCCGTCCGCGAGATCCGCCACCTCGGCGCCCGCAGAAAAGTCCGCGCCGGTCTGGCCCGCCAGGCCGTCAACCGACCCCACTTCCCCATGACCTTGGGCTCGATCGAAGACGTCATGAACCACCTGCGCCGCCCGCCGGAGACGACTAGGGCTCGATCCTGAAGCGGACGATCGCCCAGAATAAACGCATCACAGAGTGACGCCGGAACCAAAGCGTCTTCAACGTCATCAACCAACCAACTTCCTTCGGGGGCGACTTGATACGTCGCAAACAAGCCCCCGAGATTCGCCGCGCCACAATTAATTAATGAATTCGCATATTCAAGAATTTTGTATTAACCTCGCGGCAGCCTTCGTGTAAGATCAAATCCACCAATACGGAAGCACTTCTCGATTCACGCCGCCTGGGGCCCGTCGAGCCTTCGGAGTACGATGGCCCGGCGATCCCCCCGATATCGCCGCACGCCCAGCATTCAAGGGAGGCCGGGGGGCGGGGGAAGCGGGGCGCCGGCGTGATGACGCTTGCGGAACCTCGACATGAACACCGAC
>CALCIC010000109.1 GCA_937907405.1 uncultured Isosphaeraceae bacterium
CTCGGCCGTCGTCGCAGACCTCCTTGGCGGATCGCGAGGCGATGTCGCGCGGGGACAGGTTGCCGAAGCTCGGGTACTTGCGCTCCAGGTAGTAGTCGCGTTCCGCTTCAGGGATCTCCGAGGCCGGGCGCTTGTCCCCCTGGGCCTTGGGGACCCAGATCCGGCCGTCGTTGCGGAGCGACTCCGACATCAACGTCAGCTTGCTCTGGTGGTCGCCGGTGACCGGGATGCAGGTCGGATGGATCTGGGTGTAGCAGGGGTTGGCGAACGCCGCGCCCTTCTTGTACGCCCGCCAGATCGCCGTGGCGTTGCAGCCCTTGGCGTAGGTGGCCAGGTAGAAGACGGTGCCGTAGCCCCCCGTCGCCAGGATCACGGCGTCGGCCGTGTGCGATTCGACCCGGCCGGTGATCAGGTCGCGGGTCACGATGCCGCGCGCCTTGCCGTCGATCACGACGAGCTGTTGCATTTCGTGCCGGGTGTGCATCTTGACCGTGCCCAGGCCGACCTGTCGCTCAAGCGCCTGGTAGGCGCCCAGCAGGAGCTGCTGGCCGGTCTGGCCGCGGGCGTAGAAGGTCCGCGAGACCTGGGCGCCGCCGAACGATCGGTTGGCGAGCAGGCCGCTGTACTCGCGGGCGAACGGGACCCCCTGCGCGACGCACTGGTCGATGATGTTGACCGACACCTCGGCGAGCCGGTGGACGTTGGCCTCGCGGGACCGGAAGTCCCCCCCCTTGACCGTGTCGTAGAACAGGCGGTGGACGCTGTCGCCGTCGTTCTGGTAGTTCTTGGCGGCGTTGATCCCCCCCTGCGCGGCGATCGAGTGCGCGCGGCGGGGGCTGTCCTGGAAGCAGAAGCACGAGACCTGGTAGCCCAGCTCGGCGAGCGAGGCGGCGGCCGATCCGCCGGCCAGGCCGGTCCCCACGACGATCACGGAGTATTTCCGCTTGTTCGCCGGGTTCACCAGCTTCATGTTGAACTTGTGCTGGGTCCACTTCTGGTCGAGCGGGCCGGGCGGGACGTTCGATTTCAGTTCCAACGGAAGGCTCCTGATCACTTGATGAGGCCGGTCATGACGGCCGCCGGAATCGCGATGAAGCCCAGCGTGACCAGGGCGGTGAAGACGGTCGCGGCGGTCCGGCCGACCGACCCGTATCGGCCCTCGGGCAGGCCGAGGGTCAACAGCATGCTCCAGACGCCGTGCCACAGGTGGAGCGACAACATCGCCATCGCGAGGATGTAGATGAGGCCCACGAGCCCGGTCAGGCCGGTCGCCAGGTTGTGGTAGACCGCCCCTTCCTCGAAGCTCGAATGGACGGTTCCGGTCGTCATGTGGAGGATGTGGAAGATGATGAACGCCAGGATCAAGGGGCCGGTGATCGTCATCGACCGCGACGCATACGACGCCTCACGGTGTTTCTTCTCCCGGTAACCCACCTCCCGAGCCTGCTTGTTCTTCTTCGTCAGGGCGAGGAAGGCGTAGATGTGCAGGCCGACCGCCGCGAGCAGGCCCAGGCGGGCCGTCCAGAGCAGGGCGGGCTCCTTGCGGAGCAGCTTGCCGTAGTCGTCGATCGCCTCGGCGCCCTGAAAGGCCTGAAGGTTGCCGAGCATGTGGCCCAGCACGAAAAACGAGAGAAGCACCCCGGTCAAGGCCATGACCAGCTTGAGCCCGATCGACGAGGTCATGAACCTCTGGAGGCGGGATCGGGACGCCGGCCTCCCTCCGGCCGGAGGACTCGCAGCAACCGCGCTCATGTAATTGTCCTGTTCTCACAAGGAAGCGGGCCGGGGGCCCTGGAAGGCCAGGCCGGCCTCATTACCGGAGACGCCGCGTGCGTTGCGACGGCTCGCTCAAAGTCTATTCTAGTCGGCGCGGAAGGCCGAAGGGAGACGGTCCTCGATTTCTCGACGTAGATCGCCCTCCCTCCCGCAACTGCTGCCGGGAGGACCGACTCTCAGTCGTCCTTTCGTTGAGGTTCGCACAGCTCGGTGAGCACGCCGAAGGTGCTCTTGGGGTGGACGAAGGCGATCTGCATGTGATGGGCGCCGGCGCGGGGGGCCTCGTCGATCATCCGCAGGCCGGCCGACTTCAGGTCGGCGATCCGCGACTTCAGGTCGGCGACCTCGAAGGCGACGTGGTGCAGGCCCTCGCCTTTCTTTTCGATGAACGTCGCGACGGTGCTCGAAGGGTCGGACGGTTCGAGCAGCTCCAGTCGGACGTCGCCGATCCGGAAGAAGCCGACGTTGACCTTCTGGTCGGCGACGTGCTCGACCCCCTCGAAGACCGCCCCCAGGACGTTCTGATAGTAGTCCTTCTGGGCCTCGATCGATCGGACGGCGATGCCGATGTGATTGACGGCTTTCATCGGAGTCATGTCGGGCCTCCTCGCGTGGTCGCCACGGATTATTCGAATTCGATCAACACGCGCCCTTGCTGGACGGCGTCGCCGGCGGCGACGTTGATCTTGGCGATCTTGCCGTCGACGGGCGCCGTGATGACGGTTTCCATCTTCATCGCTTCAAGGACGATCAGGGGCTCGTTGGGCGCGACCTGGCGGCCGATCTCGACCTCGACGCGCGAGACGGTGCCGGCGAACGGACTGCGGCAGACCTTGGCCTCGTCGGCGACGGCCTCGGCGGCGGCGGCGGCGCCCGGCGCGACGACCGCGGCGGCCGCGGCGGGGACGCGGACGTGACCGATCGGCGCCACGAAGCCGGGGCGGGCCCGCTCCGGCTCCGAGACCTCGACGTCGACCTCGTAGAGCTTGCCGTCCACGGTGATTTTGAGTTTCAAGGCTGGCTCCTGGACGAATTGAGGGCGTGCGACGCCTGGATGGCGACCCGGCCTTGCTGGGCCCAGGCCGACGAACCGAGCAGTTGAATCCCGCGGATGTGGGCCTTCTTGCCCAGGAACGCCGCGACGGCCGCGCCCAGGACGAGCACGACTTCCTCGCTCAGCGGTTCCGAGCCCTGCGGCGGCGGGGCCGCCGCCGACGGCGACCGTCTCGACGATTCCGCGAGCCCGGCGGACTCGAGCGCGGCGACTCGCGCGCCCAGCTTCGCCAGCTCGGCTTGGATCGAGGCCAGGGCATTCAACACGTCGGCCTGGCCGTTAGGCTCCGGTTTCATGGGAGGCTCACCATATCCAGAAATCGAGTGATCAGCATTAAAGTGGAATCAGGCCGTGCTTCTTGGCGGGGCGTTGCTCGCGCTTGGTTTGGAGGAATTCCAGCGCCTGCGCCAGATGCTTGCGGGTCTCGGCCGGTTCGATGACGTCGTCGACCAGCCGGCGGCCGGCCGCGACGTAGGGGCTGGAGAACGTCGACTTGTACTTCTCGATCAGTTCGGCGCGTTTGGCGGCCTTGTCCTGGGCGGCCTCGACCTCCTTGCGGAAGACGATCTCGACGGCGCCCTCGGCCCCCATGACGGCGACCTCGGCGGTCGGCCAGGCGTAGACGCGGTCGGCCCCCAGGTCCTTCGAGCCCATCGCCAGGTGGGCGCCGCCGTACGACTTGCGGAGGATCACCTGGATCTTGGGGACGGTGGTCGCCGAGTAGGCGAACAGCAGCTTGGCGCCGTGGCGGATGATCCCACCGTGCTCCTGCTGGACCCCCGGGAGGAAGCCCGGCACGTCGACGAGCGTGACCAGCGGGATGTTGAAGGCGTTGCAGAAGCGGATGAACCGGCTTCCCTTGACCGAGGCGTTGATGTCGATCGCCCCCGAGAGCACCTGGGGCTGGTTGGCGACGAACCCTACCGAGCGCCCCATGATCCGCCCGAAGCCGACGACCAGGTTCATGGCGAACCCCGACTGGACTTCGAGGAAGTCGCCGCGGTCGACGACCTGGGCGATCACGTCGCGGACGTCGTAGGCCCGCTTGGGCTCGACCGGGACGATCGTGTTCAGCGCCGGGTTGGGTTCGAGGTCGTCCTCGTACTCGATCCGGGGGGGGTCTTCGAGGTTGTTCGAGGGGAGGAAGCTGAGCAGGCGGCGGCAGGTGAGCACGGCGTCCTGGTCGTCCTCGGCGATGAAGTGGACGACGCCCGACTGGGACATGTGCGCGTCGGCCCCCCCCAGCGCGTCGGCGGTGATCTGCTCGCCGGTGACCTGCTTGATGACCTGCGGCCCGGTGATGAACATCTGGGCCTTGCGGGTCATGACGACGAAGTCGGTCAGCGCCGGCGAGTACGCCGCGCCGCCGGCGCAGGGGCCGCAGATCAAGGCGATCTGGGGGACGGCGCCGGAGAGGGAGACGTTGGTGAAGAACACCTTGCCGTATCCCGAGAGCGAGTCGATCCCTTCCTGCACGCGGGCGCCGCCGGAATCGTTGATGAAGACGAACGGCGTGCCGG
>CALCIC010000110.1 GCA_937907405.1 uncultured Isosphaeraceae bacterium
ACCGCCGGCAACAGCAGCGCGATCAGGACCGCGACGATCGCGATCACCACCAACAACTCGATGAGCGTGAAGCCGCGGCCGGACGATCGACGATCTTATGGATGCATGATTACGTGTCCTCTGGATTGAAACGGAATGATGCGCAGACCGGAATCGGATCATGAAAGAAGGCAAACATAAAAGGGGCTTAGGCCGCGGGAGGCGACCGTCTTGCGGCGCCTCGTGATGATATGAGAGGGGTTGCCTCTCCTGGGTGATCAGGACGTGGATTCCGACCTCGACGCCACATCCAGATCACTCGCGGCCTCGCCGAAACTGCAACCACACAACTCTACTTGACTGCGCGATCGGTTCGCAAGAAAGATCCGGGCGAATTACATGAACAAATCCAATGGAATTCGCGGCCGACCGCGAAGGGGTGGTTGCGCGAGATCCGATCGACCACGACGGGCCGCCCCGACGTCGGCGGCGGGGCGGCCGTCCGTTCAAGCCTGGTCGAGTTGCTCGCGAAGTCGGGCGAGGGCCTTGAGCCAGGCCTTTCGCGCGGCGACCGACGAGATCGCCAGCCGTCGGCCGACCTCCTCGAACGTCAGTTCGTCCTGGTGCTTCATGCAAAGGACCTCGCGGTCGCGGGGCGAGAGCCGCGTGATGGCTTCCTGGAGCATCGTGGCCGACTCCCTGCGCTGAAACAACGCGCTGGGAGAAGAGTCCGAGGCGCTCAAGTCGGCCGTGAACGCGCCGGGGGCGTCGATCGGGACTTCGCGAGACGCCGCGCGGGACGCCGTGCGATAGCTTCGCCGCAGGTGAGCCGACGTATTCCGCAGGATCGCCTTCAACCAGAGCAGCAACTCCGCAGAAGTGCGTCCCTGAAACCGATGGAACTCACGGTGCGCGACCAGGAACGTCTCCTGAACCAGATCCGCGGCGGACTGCTTGGCTCGCAATTCGGGCGGCAGTTCGTAGCCGGCGGCGTGGAGGAGGGGCCGCCTGACCTGCTCGAACAGGCGTCCGAGGGCCTCGGTCGAACCCTCACGCGCCGATGCCATTAGTGCTTCGCTCATGTCATCGTTCGTCCGAGAGTCGATGAGTCGTTGCTTCATGTCGGGAATCCGATTCCTGATGGCTTCACCACGTCCTCGACGGCCCTCTGAAATCCGTTTCCAAAATCGATCCAACCCACCTTGGTCAAATACGTTAAGGAAGCAATGCGGCTCGATTCCAGGAGATGTTTCGTCGCGCTCTGGAAGCCCGGGCCCGCACAAACCGGGTTGATTGGTTGGCAGATTATTTTCTCCATCGGGTTTAGTTTGCAAGGGAATAGGGAATTAGGAGCTATGAGGATTATTCGGAAAATGCGGAGTCTTGCCGCAAGAGGGTCAGGTTTTCGGCCGAGTTTTCCGGCTGGAGCGGTCGGTCGTCGATCGGTTCGGGGTGATGGAGGACGGATGGATTGAACCGCCCCTCGTCCGCTTGCGCCGGGCCTTGCCTTCGGTTGCTTCTAGCGAGAGCTTAGAACGCCGCGGCGACGAAGGCGCGGATCGAGTCGGTGCGAAAGTTCCGCGGGATTCGATTTCATTCTGTGAGGAAGCCAAACGATCGGGGGATGACGCCGCAACCTGGTTGGACCTGAGCCGTGGTCCGGGGGTTGCGGAGGATCACGGTCGTTTTCAGAAGGAGTCGGGTCGTCGCCGGCCGCGATTCTCGACTGTTTTTCCGGATCCGCTTGTGTGCGGATGCATGTTTTGATCGGCCGACAAGAGAGGAATCCATGAAGAAGCACCATTTTGTGCCCGGTCACGTTGCGTCGTTGGAAGATCGGGCCCTTCTGAACGGCGGCGGATTCAAGTTCCCCGCCGCGCTGGGGGGCGGAAACACGCTCGGCCTTCGGGGCGCGCTCGTCCTGACGAGTCGGACGTACGAGAACGTCCAGAGCCAGATCAACAGCGCGATCCTGAACTTCAACAGGAGCACCCTCAACCTTTACAACCAGCAGAAGGGCTTCACCCAGACCTTCGACGACAGGGTCGGCGTCGGCACGTACGGCATGGGGGGCAACGACTGGTCGTACGCCCGAGGCACCTTGCTGGCCAACCTCGACTCCCGGATCGCGTCGCTTGAGTTCAGGCTCCCTTACGGCGGCGGGCTTGGCGCCCACAACCCGACCGGTGGTTCCGGCCTCTCCAACCGCACCGCGCTGACCTCGAACCACTCGGGTTCGGCCAACGCCAACTACCAGTCGGTCGCCCAGTTGCTCGAAGCCGCGATCTACAACTCGACGAACAAGCAAGACTTGCAGTCGAACCTCGAGCAGGTTCGGATCCAGACTCTGGCCCTCGGCAACTCGAACAACGCGCAGGGCATCCTGCCGTCGTACGTCGCCGCGTTCGGCCCCGCCGGCGCCCGCGACTTCGGACTTCGGAACTCCTGATCCGAGCTTCGAGCCGTTCAATCGAAGGCCCGGCGACGCGCGTCGCCGGGCCTTTCCATTGCGCCCCGGACGTCGACGCCCCCTTCCCAACAATAATGAGCGAACGGCGGGTGTCGCGGCGCTCGTGCTCTGCTATCATGGCAGCCGCCGCCGAGGTTTCGGCGGTAGGAGTCGCCGCAAGATTTCGACAACACAGGGAGGACGCGATCGGGATGTCGACTCAGTTTTCAGTAGCACGCCCCGCCGTTTTCTCCGCCGATTGGAGCGGCAAGGCCGACGTTCGGTTGCGCGCCGTGGTGATCGGCGGCTCGGGGCAGATTGGTGGATGGCTGACTCGCTATCTCGCCGAACGCGGTCATCAATCCGTGGGCACGTATTCGAGCCAGTCGTTCGCGGACCTGGTCGCGCTGGACGCCGGCGATCCGGAGGCGGTCTCGGCGTTGTTGCGCGCCGAACGGCCCGACGTAGTGTTCTATCCCGCCGGGTTCACCTGGGTCGACGGCTGCGAGCGCGACAAGGCGCGGGCCTACGCGGCGAATCTGGAGCAGCCCTTGCACGTCGCCCGAACCGCGGCCGATCTGGGCTCGCGGTTCGTCTACTTCTCGACCGACTACGTGTTCGACGGCGTCGAGGGCCGGTACGCGGAGGACGCGCCGACGAACCCGCTTTCGGTGTACGGCAAGGCCAAGTACGACGCCGAGGTCGCGCTCGCGGAAGCCCTGGGGGATCGTCTGCTCACGGCTCGGACCTGCTGGGTCTACGGTCCCGAGCGCCAGGGCAAGAACTTCGCCTATCAGCTCGTCCGCGCCCTCGACCAGGGCAAGCCGATGATCTGCCCCAGCGATCAGGTCTCCAGCCCCAGCTACGGCCCCGACGTGGCCCGCGCGGTGCTCATGCTGGTCGAGGCGGAGGCGTCGGGCCTGGTCCACGTCGTCGGCCCCGAGATCATGGACCGGGTGCAGTTCGCCCGCGCCGTCGCCCGAGCGTTTCATCTGGACGAGAGCCTGGTGGTCGGAAAGTCGACGTCCGAGTTGGGTCAAGGGGCGCCGCGGCCGCTGAACGCGGGACTTCTGATCGACCGTCTCGAAGCGTGCAAGCCGGGCGTGATGCGGTCCCTCGACGCCGCGCTTCCCGACTTCCGCGCCAAGCTCGACGACCCCGAACTGCGATCCTGGCTTGCGCCCGTGACCACGACCGGAACCGGATCGAACTGATCGAAGGAGCGTCCCCGTCTTGGAGAACGAAGCGACCGCCGCCGCCGCCGATCCCGGACCGATCCTTGACGCCGAGGCCGCCGGCGCGGCCCTGCTGCAACGCGCCCCGAGCTTCAACGGCGTCCGGACGCTCGCCTATATTCTGATCATCGTCGCGACCAGTCTTTATCTGCTTGAGCGTCTTGAGCCGGTCCTCCGCCCGCTCTTGATCGCCGTGTTGCTCTGCTATCTGTTTCTGCCGTCGTACAACCGGCTGCGGCGGAGGATGACCGCGGTGCCGTCGTTTCTCCTGATCGCGTTCGGCTTCACGGCGGGCATCCTGCTCCTGGCTCGAATGGTCTACCACGACGTCGTCGAGATCGACGCCAGGCTGCCGATCTACCAGCAGCGCGAGGCTGAGCTGGAGAGCCGGTTCCGCGAGCTGACGAAGTCGTTCGCGCCTCGGCTTCAACGCCCGACCGGCGAGGCCGAGGAGGCCGCCGTCGAGAGCTCGCTCTCCAGCGAGCTGTCGGCGCGGTTCGTGCGCGGCGCGGCGTCGGCGTTCGTGTCGATCTCGCTCGAATCGGTCGTGATCGCCTTCTACATGATCTTTCTGCTCCAGTCGGCGGCGAGGCTGCCCCGCCGGGTCGCCGCCAGCTTCTCGACCGGGCGCGCGAAGGGGATCATGGAAGTCGCCGAGTCGATCAACCGGGCGATCTCCGAGTACCTTGCGGTCAAGGTGAAGGCCAGCCTGCTCGTCGCCGTTCCGGTCGGCCTGCTGTGCTGGGGGTTCGGGATCACCGGCGCGGCGACCTGGGGGGTGGTCACGTTCTTCGGCAACTTCCTCCCCTACGTCGGGCCCTTGATCTCGGTCGTCCCCCCGCTGGCCCTGGCGTTTCTGGAGTACGACGCACTCTGGCCGCCGATCGTCTTCAGCCTGCTCTTGCTGGCGATCAACGGCGTCACCGCGAACCTGATCGAGCCGGCGATGACCGGCAAGGCGCTCAACCTGAGCCCGCTGATCGTGCTGATCGGCCTGGCCTTCTGGAGCCTGCTCTGGGGGCTGGTGGGAATGGTGCTGGCGGTCCCCCTGACCGTGATTTTCAAGATCGTCCTCGAGCACACCCCGGCGACCCGGCCGTTCGCATTGCTGATGTCCGACCAGGAGTGACGACCGCCGGCCTCGACTTGAACGGATGTTTTCGGCCCTCCTTGACGGTCCAAGGCCCTCGAACCTACAACCGTCTCGGGAGGGATCACGTTTCGATGGATCGAAGACCGAGAGGCGATCGGACGATGCGAGTGGACAGAAAGCGAGTCGTCGTCGTCGGCGCGGGGCCCGGGGGGCTCGCCGCGGCCATGCTGCTGTCGGGGGCCGGATGCGACGTGACGGTCCTGGAGCGGCAGCCCTACGTCGGCGGACGGACGTCGAGCTTCGAGGCAAACGGCTTCCGGTTCGATCTCGGGCCGACCTTCTTCCTTTATCCTCGGGTCCTGGAATCGATCTTCGCGGCGGTGGGCCGCGACCTTCACCAGGAAACGACGATGGTCCGTCTCGACCCCCAGTACCATCTGGTCTTCGGCTCGGGGGGGGAGATCAGGGCGACCCCCGACGTCGCCGGGATGGAGCGGGAGATCGCCGCCCTGTCCCCCCGCGACGCCCTCAACCTCCGCCGGTTCCTCGACGACAACCGCGTCAAGATGAACGCGTTCCGCACCGTGCTCGAATCGCCGTTCCTGCGGTGGCGCGACATGCTCTCCCCTCGGCTGGCCAGGATGCTCCCCCTGCTCCGCCCCTGGCTGTCGCTCGACGGCGAGCTGGGCCGCTACTTCGACGACCCCCGGGTCCGCCTGGCGATGACCTTTCAATCCAAATACCTCGGCATGTCGCCGTTCAACTGCCCGAGCCTGTTCTCGATCCTCTCGTTCCTCGAATACGAGTACGGCGTCCATCATCCGATCGGCGGCTGCGGCGCGGTCTCGCGGGCGATGGCCCGCGCGGCCGAAGACCTGGGCGCCGTGATCTCGGTCGACGACGAGGTCGAGGAGATCCTCGCCGCCCTCCGACTGCGGCATGCGGCGACCGTATTCATCACCGACACGCCACAACCGGCCGGCTCCCTCGCGGATGCCGCGCGACGCTGGTGGGACCTGGACGAGATCGCCGGCCTCCATACCTCCTTCGTCGACGCCTTCGGCGGCTGGGGACCCGTTGACGACCCCCGCAG
>CALCIC010000111.1 GCA_937907405.1 uncultured Isosphaeraceae bacterium
TGGGACGCCCCCCTCGCCGCCTGACCGTCCACCCACTTATAAGACGCTTACCCGCTCGACGAGAGTGCGGCAAGATCCTGCGACAGCCGCCGCCGTCTGGATTGCGTGGGTGAAAATCCAAAAGCATCGGAACGCCAGCGGGTGATTCATCAGGGCGAAACTCGCCGAGAGGGGAGAGATTCACTCGTGGGACTCCCCCCCATCAGCCAGCGGCGCGCGCGGTTAGTCAGACGAACGCCCCCCCCTTCTCGCTCGATCGCCGGCGCGAGGCATCCTTCCAACCGGGAATCAGCGCGCAGAGCGAAAGCCCCGCCCCGCTGAATCGACGGCCGGACTGATCATCTGTATAAAATCATGCAAGAAATAGAGTGATGCAAGCAAACGTCGGACGAAGGGGGGGTGAGCGATGCACGCTCAGGAACCACGAAGCCGACCTGGTTCGTCGCTCGGGGCGAACGATTCACGGATTCGACGAGATCCAGCCGCGCGATCCGCGTACTGAATTCAAGCCGTCGGACCACGGATGCTTCACGAAGATGCTTCACGAATCGGGAACGAACCAAGATCAGATCATCACCAAGGCGCCGCCGCTCATTCCGACGGGATCCGGGGACGCCCGCGAAGCCGTCGCGGAGCTTCGACGTCCATGGCCGAAACGTATCGACTCGCCTCGCTGGCTGCCGGAGGCGGAATGATCGGCAAGAGCCGGAACGACTCCTCGACGATCCGGGCGATCCCGTCCGCCAAGGGGGACCCCAACAGCAGCCGAAACTTCTCCTGCAGCTCCTCGGCTCGCTCGCCCGAAAGCGCGCGTTCGCCGCCCGAGGAGAGATACGAAAGCGGCGAGGGCGCCGAAGTCGTCGCCGTCGATTCCTCGACGTCGCCGCCGTCGGCCAACAGCGGCGTCGAGTCCAGGAGGATCTCGAGCGGAACCGCCAGGGCGCGGGAGATCCGCCGGAGGGTCCCCGCCTGCGGCTTGCTGGTGTTGCCACGCTCGATCTGGTACAGGGCGGTCCGCGAAATCTTGGCCCGGTTGGCCAACTCGTCAGGCCCCCACCCCTTGGCGTATCTCAGATCGCGAATTCGTTTCGCCAGGTTCATTGGTCGTCTCACTTCCAGCGTCGAACTACGGACTCAGTTAAAAAAACACGCGGCGCCCCCCACTCTATCGAAAAAAAGAGTCGATGGAACGGCACCGAATAGAATGATACATCTTCCCCAAAAAAATTCAATTGAGAACCGGACAAAATAGCCTAGATAAAGAAGCCTAGATCCATTTTGTCCGATTTAAGCGGAGATTTCAGCCTGCCACGCTCCTAATTCGCCCTTTGTCCCACCTCGTCGCGATCGAAAAACCGGGTTGCCCAACGCCTCAAGGACAAGCCGACGGGGGCCGGCGCCTCCCCCGGCCACGTGACGCGCCCGAAGTGGAACGACGCGTCCGAGCCCAAAACCAATCAGTGCGCTTCGCCCCGCTCCAGCGCCCGCCGATCTCAGGTCGAGACGGACCGCCTGAAGAAGCCGCGGAACCACGACCAGGCGCCCGCGGAGAACCCATCGCCGTTGCAAGCCTGGCCATATGAATCCAGCGCGCCATGGATGCGCGCAAACATAATCCTTGCTTCCCAACCACTTTTCGGCGGGATCGGATCAACCTAAATCGCATCAAAGTCCGACTTCCTTAAGACCGACGGCTTTGGGCGCACGCATCAAAGCGAGATTCACAGCAAGATCGTCGACGGGGGATTATTTAGGCCATGATCGGCCACGTTGATTCCAAACATCATGATCGATTGAATGGTGCAAATTGACATCGCGACGTGAACAGTCGGACTGATCCCCTATATAACGGGCCTCACGAGCGCAACGGCCGCTCCGTGAAAAAAATGAAACGCGATGTGTAAGATTTCCGACTCGTCGGCGTCTTTGTATTCGAGCGCTGGCTTGCTCCCACGCGTCAAGAGGCCACATGCGACACCCATGCATCCACCTAACGCGAGGATCGGTCGGCGACTGGTAGCGGTGTAGATCGACTTGTCGTATCGCAGTTCGGACCTTCGCTCCTCAGCCATCGTGCGGAACCCCTTGCCGAGGCGAATACCGTGATGAACTCAGACCATTTGCAGGGGTCGCTCAACAGTATTTCTCGTCAGAACGCGCCGCGCGTCGCCCATCCCCGGGTTCCCGCCTATCGAGTCGGCGAGCCGCTCGTCGCCGGCCGCCGGCGGTGGCCGGCGGGCGCCCAGTACGGGTTCGGGACCGACGGGCACCAGTTGACGTTGTTCGTCCAGAGCATCGACGCTCGGATCATCG
Organism: uncultured Isosphaeraceae bacterium; assembly: GCA_937907405.1. Taxonomy (GTDB): domain Bacteria; phylum Planctomycetota; class Planctomycetia; order Isosphaerales; family Isosphaeraceae; genus Paludisphaera. Next base: position 2,314 of record CALCIC010000111.1, read on the forward strand.
ACGACGTCCGCCGCGGCGAGGCGGAGTTCGCGATGGTCGGCGAATCGCCGGTCTTCCTGCTGGCGTACCGGATGGGGGAACGGGCGGGATGGAGCGCCGTACCGTTCGGCTGGCATCTCCAGCACGCCGAATCACGGGTCGTGCCGTCCCTGGACGCTTCTCCCGAAGCCCGCGCCCTGCTCTGGATCTCGCTGGTGGGGGCCGACGACGGCATCATCCACGCCCAACGCGGCGTCGCGCTCGGGCCCGCGTTCACCCGGTCCCTTCACAAGGCGATCCAAACCCAGGCGACCACGTCGTTCAACTCTCTTGAGTGCATGCTCGCGATGTCGGAACTGCCTCGCGACGAATCAAGCCTGTCGCGATGGATCGATGAAGCCGACGTCCGCACGATGGCCAACGTCTAATCGGTCGGCGTTCCGGCTTCGTAGCCGAGAAGGCCCGACCAGAGCGCGTCGTACCGGGCGACGACCCGGTCGATCGAGAAGGCAGCCTCCACGCGGGCTCGGCCCGCTCGCCCCAGGGCGCGGGCGTGTTCCGGATCATCGACGGCCTCAAGGATCGCCCTGGCCAGGGCCGAGGGATCACGAACCGGCGTCAGCCATCCGGTACGGCCGGGGACTACGAGGTCTTCTGAACCTTCGACCGAAGTCGCGACCACGGGAAGGCT
>CALCIC010000112.1 GCA_937907405.1 uncultured Isosphaeraceae bacterium
GGCGACCCGGTTGATGCTGGCGTCGAAGAAGTCGAGGCCGATGTGGACGCGGTCGAGATAGCCGCCCCGGACGATCTCCTGGGCGACGGCCTCGATCTCGTCGGTCAGGAGCACGACGTGGTCGCTGTCCCACCGCACGCCCCGGCTGACGTGCATCAAGACCTCGTCCACGAACGTGAGGGCCGAGGAGAGCTTGTCGGCGACCACCTCGGTCGGGTGGTAGTGGCCGGCGTCGATGCAGAGCAGCTTCTTCCGCGAGATCGCGTAGCCAAGGTAGAACTCGTGCGAGCCGACCACGTAGTTCTCCGACCCCAGGCCGAACAGCTTGCCCTCGACGGCGTCGAGGTTCAACCTGGGGTCGATCGGCTGCGCGAACATCGCGTCGAGCGCCTGGGCCAGCCGCTCGCGAGGCCCCTTGCGGTCGATGGTCAGGTCCTTCATCCCGTCGGGAATCCAGACGTTGGTCACGCAAGGGGAGCCGAGCGCCTCGCCGAACGCCGCGCCGATCTTCCGGCAGGCGATCCCGTGGTCGATCCAGAACCGGCGGACCGCCCCGTCGGGGTGGGCGAGCGTCCAGCCGTCGGCCGCCAGGGGGTGCGAAAAATACGTCGGGTTGAAGTCCATCCCCATCCCGTTCGCCTTCGCCCAGTCGATCCACCCCTTGAAGTGCGAGGGCTCCAGCGCGTCGCGGTCGACCTTCTTGCCGCCGGTCTCGGCGTAGCTGGCGTGGAGGTTCAGCCGGTGAGTTCCGGGGATCAGCGCGAGCGCCTTGTCGAGGTCGCCGCGCAGCTCGTCGGCGGTCCGGGCCTTGCCCGGATAATTGCCCGTCACGGCCAGGCCCGCGCCCAGCTCCTCGCCGGCGTTCTCGAACCCGCCGACGTCGTCCCCCTGCCAGCAATGCAGCGAGATCGGAATCCGGGCCAGCCGGGCGAGCGCCTCGTCGACGTCGACGCCCAGCTCGGCGTATCGCTCTTTCGCCAGCGAATAAGCCTGTTCCACGTTCCTGGTCGCAGCGGTCATGCGGTCGATCCTTAATGGTGAGCCGCGGACGACGAAGCCGTCCGTCCTGGGATTCTCGCACGGTCGCGGCGGGGGTTCCATAGTCTGCCGCGATCCGTCGCCGTCAGGGCTTGATCCAGGCGGAACGAAGCGGATAGACCTCAAGAGTCCGCAAGGCCGCCTCGCCCCCCCGGCAGAACAGGCCGATCGCGTGGTCGTCGTCGTCGGGGACCGCCCCCACCGAAACCGCCGCGCGGCCGTCGCCGCCGAACACCTCGATCGACCCCTTGTCCAGAAACACATGCAGGCGCAACTCGCCGTTGACCAGTTTAAGCGGCGCCTTCACCTGCCTGCAAACCAGCTCTTGCTTGCGGACGTCGTAGACCAAAGGAATCCCCCGCAGGTTCAACTCGACCGCCTCGGCCGCGCCCGGATTCGCCGCCAGCTTGATCTCGAACAGGTCGCCCGTGAGAGCGTTCAGCGGATTGGCTTCCGGCTTGAGGGTTTCATTCGAGAAGTCGTGCTTCTCGATCCGCAGCGACTCCAGCTCGGGAACCGGCGCGGCGAACATCCGAACGCCGTCGGGGGTCGTCTTCAGGCTCAGGTCGACCGGCAGCGACATCTGCTGGTTGAACGGCATCCCGGGGAACGCGATCCCCCGCCCCCAACCGATCTGGATTCGGCGGTCGTTCGGCGCCTCGCTGAACGTCTGCGCCGCGTAGAAGTCGCCGTGCCAGAGCGTGTGCTTGCCCGGGCCCGACTCGACGTGGAACGCCTTGCCGTCGAACCGACCGAGGACGTATTCGGCGTCGGCCGCGTACAGCACCCACAGCGTCTTGTTCGGCTCGCCGTCGACGGGCAGCTCGAAGAGGTCCGGGCACTCGTAGTAGCCGTCGATCCGGCTGGCGAACGTCCATGTCTTCATGTCAGGCGACGTGTAAAAGGCGATGCTCTGGCGCTTGTCCCCCTCGTCGTAGACCGCCATCACCCATTGGTTGGTGGCTTTGTGCCAGAGCAGCCGAGGGTCGCGGCCGCCGTGCTTGACGACCGGATTGCCCGGGTGCTCGGTCCAGGTCCAACCACGATCGTTACTGAAGACGATGCACTCGCCGCGCCCCGTGCTGGTGTAGGCCGCGACCAGCGGCGCCTGCGCCCCGGTCTGAAATCCCGCGGTGTTCGCGGCGTCGACCACCGCACTTCCGGAGAAAGCCCAATCGCCGTACGCGTGCGGGGTGATCGCGATCGGACGCTCGGTCCAGTGGACGAAGTCGGGGCTCGTCGCGTGGCCCCAGTGCATGTTCCCCCAGTTCCAGCCGAACGGATTGTGCTGGTAGAACAGATGGCATTCGCCGTTTTGCCAGACCAGCCCGTTGGGGTCGTTCAACCACCCCCGCCGCGAGGTGAAGTGGAACTGCGGGCGGTGTTTCTCCTTGTACGTCCCATCGGCGTCGGGGACCGTGTCGGCCTGCGCGATCGCGTCGAGCATTTTGGGGTCGGCCAGTTCGTCGACATGGATCTTGAGGGTCTTGCCCTTGTACTTGTCGAGGTCGCTGAAGACCTGGAAGTCGGGCTTTCCCTCGGCCAGCTCGATGTCGAACTCGCGGACGGTCTCGCCGTCGACGGTGAATTTGAGACGGGTCTTCGACCCGCCGGTGCGGACGGGCAGGTGCAGGAAGCGATGCTCCACGACGATCGAGCGGACGGCCTCGGCCGGCTTCCGCGAGGCGTCGGACTGGACGATCTGGTCGATGTTGATGTGTCCCCAGCCTCCCTTACGGCTGTCGACGATCTGGATCGTCGCCTCCTTGCCGGCGAGGTCCGCCACGTCCCAGCCGTCCCACTTCAGGGCTTCGGAGCCGCCGGCGCTGCGGTTCTTGCCGGCGGCGGATCGGACGATCTTGCCGTCGACGATCAGGTTGGCGCAGGTCTCCCCCTCGAACCCGCCGCCGCCGATCAGGAAGTTGACGAACGGTCGGTCAATCTTG
>CALCIC010000113.1 GCA_937907405.1 uncultured Isosphaeraceae bacterium
TGACGATCCATAAATGCATCGCCCGTCGGCGCGCGCTTCAGCCGGATGAACCACATAACTTCCCAGACCGCTTCAGCGGGAGCGTGGCCGTCCCGCCCGTGAGAGAGTCAATCTCCCAAGTCGCAACCAATTGGGCTTGAAGCGCGAGTTGGATTCGATTCTGAGGCCCGGAGTCGGTCTCGATCAGAAACCTGACTTCTCTGGACCCAGATTGGCGAGGTGGGTTGAAGCTCGTGGGAATCTTCACCTCGCCTCGCGGTGGTATCGAGTCGGGAAGCGGCCCGATCGACGAACAGCACGGCGTCAACGCCATGCCGCGAATCAACCGAACGGGATGGTCGAGCGGATTCCGCACGATGAACTCATGCCGTAGAGATTGGCCCTCGGAGAAAACCGTGCCGAACGCGTGCAATTGACCCGGCCAGGGGGATTCGGCTCCACGCGCAGCCGTCAACATGGTCGGACGCGCGCCAACTTCTTCGGTCGGCCTCGCCGAGCACCCGGCCATGCAAATCAAGGTGGCAAGGCGAGGCGAGGCGAGGCGAGGCGAGGAACCTAGCATTTCCGCACCCGTCGATTCAAGGAATTTAGTCATCGCGAGTCTTGAATCCCGCCAACCGATCTGCCGTCATAGACTCAGGCCGCCTTTCCCACAAGTCAAACGAAAAACACATAAAAAACATTAATGAGCCATCGACGACGGTAGACCGCGACCGATGGTGGGGACGGCGGCGGAAGACGGCCGGCCAGGACCTTCCGGCGGCTTCCCAAGAGCGTGCTCGCGTCCCCATAATAAAGAGGTCGCTCGAACGAAGACCCCGGCGGGCCCACGACGCGGGGAGAGGTGGAGCGGACGACGATCGCCGCCACTCGCGGAGCCAAACGCATCGGGAGCAGTCGACATGTCTGAAGGTCTCAAGCGCGTCTTCGGGATCGACCTGGGGACCACGTACTCGGCGATCGCCTACGTGGACGAGCACGGCAAGTCGGTCGTGGTGCCGAACCAGGAGAGCGAGCGGATCACGCCGTCGGTCGTGCTGTTCGACGGCGATTCGGTCATCGTCGGCAACACGGCGAAGGAGTCGTCGAAGATCGAGCCTCACCGGGTGGTCTCGCGGATCAAGCAGCACATGGGGGACCCGAACTTCGTCTTCGAGCACGACGGCCAGTCGTACAGCCCGGAAGACGTCTCGTCTTTCATCCTCCGCAAGGTCGTGGGAGACGCCGAGCTCGCGCTGGGCGAGAAGATCACCGACGCGGTCGTCACCTGCCCTGCCTACTTCGGCGCCCCCGAGCGCGAGGCCACCGCCAACGCCGGCCGGCTCGCCGGGCTCAACGTGCGGGCGATCCTCAACGAGCCGACCGCCGCCGCCATCGCCTACGGGCTCGAACAGGGGGAGGACCAGACGGTGCTGGTCTACGACCTGGGGGGCGGCACGTTCGACGTGACCATGATCGAGATCAAGGACCGGCTGATCCGGGTCGTCTGCACCGGCGGCGACCACCGCCTGGGGGGGACGCTCTGGGACGAGGCGATCGTGATGCACCTCGCCGAGCAGTTCCGCGAGCAGACCGGCGAGGAGTCCGACCCGCTCGACGACCCCGAGGTGCTCAACGACCTGTTCCTCCAGGCCGAGCGCGGCAAGAAGACGCTCACCCAGCGCGACAAGGCGCCGTTCCGCGTGACCCACGCCGGCAAGCAGGCCCGCGTCGAGCTCGACCGGGCCAAGTTCGAGGAAGTCACCCGGCACCTGATGGACCGGACGCTCGAACTGACCCGCGAGATGCTGGCCGACGCCCGGGCCAAGGGGGACGACCGGTTCGACAAGATCATCCTCGTCGGCGGCGCGACCCGGATGCCCCAGGTCCGCGACCGCCTGGTCGCCGAGTTCAACCTCGAACCCGAGACCTTCGACCCCGACGAGGCCGTCGCCAAGGGGGCCGCGCTGTTCGGCCTCAAGGAGTCGCTCCAGGAAGGCGTGC
>CALCIC010000114.1 GCA_937907405.1 uncultured Isosphaeraceae bacterium
GCCGGGGGCGATCCCGGCATGTACGGCGTCGCCCGGCTCTGGGCGATCGAGGCCGGCAAGCCCCCCAGGCCGGAGCGCGATCTGGCCGAGGCGCAGGACGCCGTGTTCGCGGTCGCCTTCAGCCCCGACGGCTCGAAGCTCGCCACGGCCGGCGCCGACCGGACGGTCCGCGTGCATGAAACCGCCACCGGCAAGGTCCTGGTTCAGATCGAGGACCACGCCGACTGGATCTACGACGTCGCCTTCAGCCCCGACGGCAAGCTGCTGGCGACCGCCAGCCGCGACAAGACGTGCAAGGTGTTCGACGTCGAGAAGAAGGAGTCGCTGGTGACGTTCACCGGCCACGGCCAGCCGGTCTACGCGGTGGCGTTCACCCCCGACGGCAAGTCGGCGACGTCGGCCGGCGAGGACAAGCACGTCCGCTACTGGTCGCTCGAGGGGGAGGCCAAGCAGACCCGGCAGATCGCCGGCTTCGCCGGACCCGTGTTCACGATGGTCCTGTCGCCCGACGGCAAGACCCTGGCCGCCAGCGGCGCCGACAAGGTCGTCCGCCTGTTCAAGGCCGACAACGGCTCGTCGCTGCGGAACCTCGAAGGCCACACCGACTGGGTGTACGCGCTGACGATCGCCCCGGACGGCAAGACGATCGCATCGGGAAGTTGGAACGGCGAGGTCCGCCTCTGGAACGTCGAGGACGGCAAGCCGCTCCAGACCATCACCGCCGCCCCCGGCTACAAGCCCGCCGGGGCGCAGGCGGCGCGTTAAATGAGACGGGCCGCGGCCGCAACGAAAGAGGATGCGTGAGGCGGCCGATCAAAAGAAGAAGAATTCACCACGGAGGACGGGAGGACGCGGAGGAGGGGCGAGAGAAAGCCTCGCCAAGCATCCTTCTCCCCCCGGGAGAAGGTGGCCGCAGGCCGGATGAGGGTCGTCGGACCGACCGCGGCGCCGCGTCCTCGCAGGACGAACCCCGAAATCATGGGCTGATTCAGAGACAATGATATGAGAATCGGCACGAACCTTCCTCTCGCCCCTCCTCCGCGTCCTCCCGTCCTCCGTGGTGAATTCTTGTTTCCGCCAGGCGGGCCGATGCGCCCCCGATCGGGTGCGGTAATTGGTTCCGGTCCGACCGAGGGATCTGGGAGTTCAGCCCGGTTTGCCTTCGGTCGGACCATGGCGTGACGGTCGGCCTCCCCGATCTTCTCCTCCGGGTTTGGTCTTGATTTCCGGATGCGTCAGGAAGCCGCGGGGGCGTCGGCCGCCGCCTCGGCGGGGCCGGGGACGGGCTGCACCAGGCGGCGCCACCATTCCTCGGCCCGTTCCTCGTTCCAGTCGGCGCGCGACTGGCAGGCCGCCAGGTCCTTCGCCAGCGCCTTGACGTCCGGGTAGCGTTGTTCGGGCGGCTTGGCCAGGCAGCGGAGGACGATCCGTTCGAGATCGGCGGGGACGGAGCTGTTGATCTGGGACGGGGGGACGACCGGATCGCGGGCGTGGGCGATCATCACGGCCATCGCCGTGTTCCCCTGGAACGGCGGCTGCCCCGTGAGCGCGAAGTAGGCGATCGCGCCCAACGAGTAGATGTCGGCCCGAGGGTCGAGGGCCGAGTCGCCGGTGGCTTGCTCGGGGGACATGAACGTCGGCGTGCCGCTGACGCTCCGGTCGGTGGTCAGCTCCGGCGAGTCGGGGTCGCCGGTCAGCTTCACCAGGCCGAAGTCCAGGACCTTGGCGACGTCGGCCTCGCCCCCTCGGAGCGCGACGAAGATGTTGGCCGGCTTCAGGTCGCGGTGGATGATCCCCAGGTCGTGGGCCTCGGCCAGGCCGCCGCAGATCTGGCGGAGCAGGAAGATCAGCCGCCCCGCCGGCATCGGGCCGTACTGCGTCACCAGGTCCTGGAGGCTCAGCCCCGGCAGGTACTCCATGACGTAGTAGAACGTGCCGTCCTCGGTGTGGCCGTAGTCGTAGATCGCGATCGTGTTGGGATGCGACAGCCGCGCCGCCGACTTGACCTCGCGTTCGAATCGGGCCAGGGCGATCGGGTCGGCCACCGAGTCGGACCGGATCAGCTTGAGGGCGCAGGGCCGCTTGAGGAGCTGGTGCTCGGCCATGTAGACCTCTCCCATCCCGCCGGCGCCGAGCTGGCGGCCGAGCTGATACTGGCCGAACTTGCGGGCGTCGTGCAGGTCTCGTCTCAGGCCGTTGAGGATGTGCGCGCCGTAGATCGCCAGCCCCGCGCCGATCATCAGCGACAGACCGTTCGATCCCGCGTGCGCCCCCCCGCGCATCTGCTCCAGTTCCGCCACCAGGTCGGGGTGCTCGGCCTCCATCAGCAGGGTGAAGGTCACGATGGGGATCAGAGCCATGGTCAGGATGACGGTGGCGGCGGTCCTGGTGTCGTTGGGGATGAACGTCCCGTAGAGCACCATCAGCACGATCATGCTGATCACGCCGTTCTTCATGTACGTCGCCGCCCCCAGGACGTCCCCCTGCTTGAGGAACTCGACGTCCACCAGATACTGGGCGACGGCGACGAGGAGCGCCATGAAGCCGAACAGGCCGTACTCCAGCAGTCGAACCTGGCCGGCCGAGATCGCCGCCCTGCTGAGCAGCACCCCCGCGACCGCCGCCGCGACCACGAAACGGAGGCCCATCAGCCCGGCGACCACCCAGTGCATGCTCGCGCCGTTGAACAGGCTCCAGACCAGCAGCACCGCCGTGACCACCGCCATGAAGAGCGCCGCCGAGGTCAATCGGCTGCGTCGCAGGTCGTGGATCTCGCCCCGGAGGCTCCGCCAGCCCCCCTCGACCAGCTCGACGCCCCCCGGACGCGTCGGCGACGCGTCTTCCGAAAGCGGCTCGAACGTCCGGGTGGGCTCCAGGTCGATGAACGAGCCGTCGTCGACGAGTCCGTCCTCGGGAGTCGTGTTCTGGGAAATCGTCATGCGGATTCTCGGCGGATTGGTTTCAAGGGGA
>CALCIC010000115.1 GCA_937907405.1 uncultured Isosphaeraceae bacterium
CCTGAATGCGTTACCTGACGAGGAAGGTGCTGCGCGTCACCGCCGGCCTCCGCCGCGGGGATGGATGCGGCGGAGGCGGCAGGTTGCACCCGCTTCCCGCGGGGACAACTCACGGGCGAGGACGCTATGGGTATTCTACGGATCAGTCAATTTTTATCGTGATAATTCACATTCTTCGCACGTGTTATGGGGCACTGGCATTGCGGTGGCCCTCCGCCCCCGGCGCGAAGCTGGTCCGGGTTGCGAAGCGCCCGCGGGGCGTAGTCTCGGCCGCCATCCCGGTCCTTGCGCCGACGGGTCCGACGCGATAGGGTCGATGCGCATTCAGGACAACCACGACCGAGACCCCATGGAGAATTCCGCGAGCCCAGAGGAACGGCTGACGATCCGCATACGGCGGGAACTCGACAAGCTGCCACTCTCGCACTCGCAGAAGGCGAGACTCCTGCCCCGCCTGCTGGGGCACGCCCGATTCCTGGATACGAACGGCGGCAGGCCGGTGGATGGGAGGCTCCGGGACGATTCCGGCTACTTCGATTTCGCTGCCAAGATCAGGGCCGTGGTCAGCCACTTCGCTCGCCGGACCCCGATCGCGTTCCAAGTACTTGATCTCTCCGCCCTGGCGGCAGGCCGTCACCCATGGAAGTCGCGTTGCGACGCTTTTCTCCGGTAACCGTTTGTTAACTATCTCCGGCTATCCTTGGGAATCACGTACTCAGGCGGTTGAGATGGCACACTCATTCGACAACATCGATTTCGCGGTCCTCAGCAGGATTCAGGAAATCAGCGAGCGGTTCGGGCTCAAGCCTTACGACCTCGTCGCGACACTGGTTCACAGCGATCACGCGCGGGGCATGGGCGTCAAGTTCACAGCGGTTCCCGAGTCTCGTGAGGCCGATCGCAGTCTCCAAGCCATGCTCAACGCCATCGGAGTTGACAGGGACGGCGTCCTCCAGGGCGGAGAAATCAAGGTCATCGACGCGCTCGACCGAGCATTAGCCATCGCGCCCAAACCGCGTTCACGGTTCTGACACTTCAACACGATCCGCACCCACCCCCCGCCGGCGCGGAGCTGGCCCGGGTTGCGAAGCGCCCAAGGGGGGGCGACGCCGACGGTTCTCGTACCTCAAATGAGCGCACTATCCAAAGTGCCCGGCCTCTCCAGCCTGCTTGTCGTCTCGCACTCTATTCTTGTCCAGTCTGGTCGCCGGTGTCCGTAGCCCACGAGGCTCGCTGACAGGTAGTGCCGGTCAAACCGCCGCCCCCGCGCGAGCTCCGTTTTCATGCGGTTCTCACACGCCGCAATTCCGATTCGTTCCTGGCCCTTCGCGCGGCACTCGTCAGGGCTGTCATCCAGGCAGTTCCTCCCCATGCATGCCTTCCGCGACGAGCGGCCTTCCTCATGTCACGTGTAAAGCCGCCGCCGTGCCGGTCAAGCTGCCAAGGCCGTTTCCCAAGGGGGAGCCTCAGCCTTTCGCTTGACCGGTGCGCTGACGCCCCGGCCTGGAGCGGCTTTCTTCGCCGTGACATCAGGCCGCGATGGTCGCGGCCGGCAACACGAAGAAAGGAAACCACCATGTCTGACGCTACGAACAACGAAAACGCCGGCTCGAAGGCACCGAGCCACGTCGCCTACCAGGTCCGCGACCGCGAGGGCAAGAAGGGCTTCTGGACCCGCATCGGCAGCGCCTGGGCCCACAGCGACGGCAAGGGCTTCAACGTCCAGCTCGAAGTCGTGCCGCTCGACGGCCGGATCACGCTCCGCGTCGCCTCCGAAAAGAAGGACTGAGGATCAACCGGGGCGGGCCGCCAACGCCCGCCCCTCAACGAAAGGAATCGCACCATGACACACTTCACCGTCGGCATCATCGTCCCCGATGACGAACTGCCCGAACTCGATAGCTTCATCGAGCGCCAGATGGCCCCGTTTGACGAGAACACCGAGGTTGCACCGTATGTCTGCTACTCGGTCAATCAGGCCAAAGCCGACATCGAACGCGACATCCAGCGAATGTCCCGGATCATCGAACGCCAGGACGCGAACTACAACCTGCAGAAATGCCGCGAGCACCTTGAACAGCTACGGACCACAACCCCGGAAGCGAAATACGCCGAATTCCTCCGGTTTCATGAGAGGTTCAATCATTTCGGCGAGCCGGTCTCGAATTACAACCCGAGCAGCAAATGGGACTGGTACGTCATCGGCGGCCGCTGGGACGGCTGGATCACCGGTAACGAGAAATCCAGTGACGGCGGCTACAACTTCGGGCCACAGCACCAGACGGTCACCAACAACATGGCTCCCATCGCCAAGGTACTGGAACGCGGCATGATCCCACACGCGATCGTCACCCCCGAGGGGTACTGGCACGAACACGGCCAGCTCAGCTGGTTCGCCGCACTCATCACCGAGAACGAGAACTGGGACGCCAAGGCCCGCGAGATACTCGCGGCTTATCCAGGCTGCCAGCTGCTCATCCTCGATGCCCACATCTAACCACGGAAGGAGACATCCCATGAAGACCAGGAAGAAATATCGCAGGCACATCGGCGAGATCGGCGTGGATGCCGGCCTCTGCTGGATCGGCGACCCGTGCTACGTCGTGCACGCCGAGCGGCCACCCACTACGATCGGCCGCAACTGGGAGGAGTTCTGCGACCTCCTGAACAAGGGCGGTCAGT
>CALCIC010000116.1 GCA_937907405.1 uncultured Isosphaeraceae bacterium
GCGGGCGACGGCCTCGGGGTTCGCGGGAGCGGCGGCCCGGGGAGGTTCGAGGGCGCGGAGATACGCGGTGATCGCGGCGACCTGGCGGTCGGTCGGATCGGCGCCGCGGAGGGTGGTGGTGATCGACTTGCCGACCTGGTCTTCGAGGCGGTCGACGCGGCCCAGCCAACTCCAGGGGCCGGTCCGGCCGACACCCAGCAGCGACGGCGTCTGCTTGGCCGCGCCGTACGAGCCGTCGGTCATCGTGTCGACCGCGACGCTCGCCGTGTGGCCGTCGGCGTGGCAGGTCTGGCAGCTCATCCAGCCTTCCCGGCCGATCAGGGCGCTCGTGAACAGCCGCTCCCCCTCCTGGACCAGCGTCGGCGCCGGGCGCGGCCCCAGCACGATCGGCGCGGCGGTCTTGCCGTCGACGAGATCGACGATCGAGATCGCGTCGTCGAGCGAGTCGGCGGTATACGCCGTCAGGCCGTCGGGGCTCAGCGCCAACGCCGCCGGCCGTCGGCCGACCGCGAGCCGTTCGTAGGGCTCGCCGAACCCGAGCGACGACGCGACCTCGTCGACCCCCGCGAGCGCGACGACGAACCTGCCGTCCGGCCCGAACGCGAAGCTCGACGGGTCGGCCGAGCCGTGGCCGACGCTGCCGATCTTCCGCGACCGCCCGTCTTCCTGGAGGGTCTCGACGTCGATCCCGGGGGTGCGCAGCTCGTCCACGCGAAACGCCTGCAACTCGCTCCCCATCAAGAGGCCCCAATGGATGTCGTCGAACGACGTCCGGTTCAGCGGGTTGACGAGCTGGCCGACGAACCCCAGCGTCTCGCCGTCGGGCGAGACCTTCAGCGATCGGAGGTTGTGCCCCGGCAAGTCCCAGACCGTCGCGACCGTCTTCTCGTCGAGATCGACCAGAGCGAGCCGACCGCCGAACGCGTCGGCGACGACCAGGAGTTCGGGGGAATCCCCCGGCAAGACCGCCGCGTCGAGCGGGCAGAACGCCAGCGCGAGCGTCGACGTCGAGCGGATGCTCGGCCCGGCGTCGGCTGAAGCCGGCCGGTCCCACTCGACGAACGTCAGCGTCCGCGACCACCGCGAGACGACCACCGCATGAAGGCCGTCGGCCCCGACGACCACCCGCGCCGGGTCCGCCGCGACCGGCGTGGAGGAAAGCCGCCGGATCGACTCGCCCCGGCGCTCCAGCAAGACCAACTCGCCGGCCTCCTGATCGACGGCCAGCAGCCATCGGCCTCCGGGCAGCTCCTTGAGATCGGCCAGCCCCTTGCCGACCTCGACCTCGGCGAGCACGCGCCGGCCGGCGAGGTCGATGATCGACACGGTTCCGCTCGCCCGATTCGCCGCGAGCAGCCGAGCGCCGCCGTCGACGAGGACCAGGGCTTCCGGCTTGCGGAACCGGACCTCGGCTCCGGACGTCGAACCCGGTGCGACGATCCAGGCCGCAACCAATAAGGACCAGGCGAGGCGGGAAGGCATGGGCGTCCGCTCCTCAAAGAATTCGGCGGGTGGAGGGCCCGACCCGTTTCGATTTCATGATAGCATAACACGCTCGCCGGGCCCTCGGCGCCTCCCCGCTTGACGGGGCTGATTCCCCGGTTATGATGCTTTGCAACGTAAAGCCATGTGACGGGCGGCCTTTCCATCCGAGGGCTGGATGCGGCCTCAGAGGGCTTTGCGGGGCGCGAGGGGCCAGGACGCCGAGCGTCCCTGTCTGGTCGGGCCGCGACGCCCGAGGGATCTGTTGGGGCGTCGAACGATCCCAGAGAGCGGGAGGCGGGGCATGTCGAGGCGCGTGGGTCTGGGGCCCGTTTTCGCGAGCGAGTGGCGGATGGCGTCGCGGCGGTGGCACACGTACGCGTTGCGGTCGCTGACGGTGCTGCTGCTGCTCGGGCTGATGACGCCGGTCTGGTACTCGTGGTCGGAGGCGACGACGGCCCGGCGGGCGGAGATGAACAAGGTCTTCTACGGCTGGGCGGCGATGATCATCCTTGGGCTGGTCGGCCTGGCGGCGCCGGCGGCGACGGCCGGGGCGATCTGCCAGGACAAGGCGCGGGGAAGCCTGACGTTGCTGTTCGTCACCGAGCTTTCCGACGCCGAGATCGTCCTGGGGAAGCTTGCGGCGCGGCTGGTCCCGGTGCTCGGGATGATCCTCTGCGTCGCCCCGGTGCTGGTGCTTGGAACGGTCTTCGGCGGGGTCGCCCCGGTCGCGCTCGTCGAGGTCTTGCTCGTGGTGCTCTCCTGCGCGGTCTTCGGCTGCTCGCTGGCGCTGGCGATGTCGGTCTGGGGGAGGAAGACGCACGAGGTGCTGATGGCGACCTACGTCTTCGGCATTCTTTACCTGCTGGCCGCGCCGATCTATTCGGGCCTTCAGGCGATGCTCCCCGCGGCTTGGCAATCGTCGTGGCTGCCCTCGTTCTGGGGCGTCCTCCGGTACAACCCGATCTTCCTGGTGCTGGCGGCGACCGGAGGGTCGCCCCCGATCCCGGTGACGCTCGGCACGTACGCGACGTTCCTCGGGATGGGCCTGGCGGCCTCGGCGGGGTTGGTCGCCGTGGCGACGTGGCGGGTCCGGGCGGTGGTGATTCGGCAGCTCGGCCGGGGACCGCGGGCCCCGAGGACGGGCCGGCTGGGGCTGCTGGCGCGCCGGGCGTGGCCGGGGCCGTCGCTGGACCGCAACCCGGTGCTCTGGCGCGAGTGCCGGTGGAGGCGGCCGTCGCGTTGGGGGCTCGCGGTCTGGGGGATCTACGTCCTGCTCTGCGTCGGCTTCGGCGGCTTCGCGATCGCCGGGATGATCCACGGCGACCGCTGGGGCCGCGAGCTCGGCGCCGGGGTCAACGGGCTCCAGGCGGGGGCCGGCCTGCTGCTGCTCAGCGCCTCGGCCGCGACGAGCCTGGCCGAGGAGCGCCAGCGGGGGGGGCTCGACGTGCTGATGGCCACGCCGTTGTCCACCCGGGAGATCGTCTGGGGCAAGTGGCGGGGCGCCTTCCGGGGCGTGCCGCCGCTGCTGGCGCCGACGTTGGCGCTCGCCGCCGCCCTGGCGGCCCACACGGGGCGCTACTGGGGCGTGGCCCTGTTGGCGGCGCTGATCCTCGCCCAGGGCGCGGCGATCACCAGCCTCGGGCTGGCCCTGGCGACCTGGACCCCCCGGATGGGCCACGCCGCGGCGCTTACCGTCGGCCTCTACACGACCATGAGCATCGCCTGGGTCCCTCTGTCTCTCCTCCTCTTCGGCGAAGGCCCGGGGGGCGGCGGCCACGGCGTCACGGCGGGCAGTCCTCCCCTGGGCGTCGGCGTCTACAGCTCGATGCTCGCCGGCGATTGCACGCCGCGCGAGTTCGCGACGCAGACCCTCTGGACCCTCTTCTGGACCCTCGCCTACGGCGCCGCCGCCCTCGGCCTGCTGCTGGCGACGCTCGGGACGTTCAACCGCTGCCTCGGGCGCGTCGACGGACCCTCGAACCGGGATGACGCCCCGACACGTTCTGGAAGGGGAGAGTAACTCTCCTGTCACCGATTCGCTCGAATACCAGCCCGACGCGCAAGTTATGATGTTGCGCTGTTTTCGGTTCGATCGTACGCGAGGCGTGGGCCGAACTCCCTTCTCCCCCCGGGAGAAGGTGCCCGAAGGGCGGATGAGGGTCGTCGGAGTC
>CALCIC010000117.1 GCA_937907405.1 uncultured Isosphaeraceae bacterium
ACCCACTTTTCATGGGACGGGTTGAGCCAACGGCTCATGACAGTTCGTTCGCGCGCATTTTCGGTCTTCCGCCGCGCGCCGTTCGAGCTCCGAGATCTCGCCCGACGCGACGGCGCCGCCGTCCGGCGTTCGTCTCCTCGGCCGAATTGAGAAAGAACCAGGTGTTTCATACAATCGTCCATGTTGAGGATACCATCGATCGACGGGTTTGATGGCCAATCCAATCCGGCCGACTGCGTAGCAAGGGCGGTATGGCAAGGCGATGACGATTGAGCGGAAGGCGCGAGTTGGACGGCTTCGATCTTTGGTTCGTTTCGGACGATCGTTAAAACTCGGTCGAGTGGAACGAGGCCGAGCAATCGGGCCCTGGCAACCGGAGGGATGAGGATGAGCGGTCAGACGGAAGCGCTGGATTGGTCGACGATCCCCGCGCCGGAGGACGACGGCGCGGCGCGTCATCTGGTCGGCATGAGCGTGCCGTCGATTGCTCTGCCGGCGACCGACGGTTCGGCCGTCGATCTCTCCGCCACGGCCGGCCTGGTAGTGGTCTACGCCTATCCTCGAACCGGACGCCCCGGGGTCGAGAACCCCGAAGGCTGGGACATGCTCCCGGGCGCCCGAGGTTGCACGCCGCAATCGTGCGCCTTCCGCGATCAGTTCGGAGAGTTGAAATCCCTCGGGGTCGATCACTTTTCGGCCTCTCGACCCAGGACGGCGCCTATCAGAAGGAAGCGGCCGACCGGCTGCGCCTGCCGTTTCCCATCCTCTCCGATGTGGAACTCGCCCTGACCAGGGCGCTCCGTCTGCCGACGTTTCACGCCGGCGGCATGACCCTCCTCAAGCGGTTGACGCTGGTGGTCCGAGACGGTGTGATCGAGCACGTCTTCTACCCGGTGTTTCCTCCCGACCGGAATCCCGCCGAGGTGGCGTCGTGGCTTGCCGGACGACGGGGCGCGTGAGTCGCCGACTCGGGTGGCATTCGATCCTGGGATGATCTCCGCTCAGTCCGGGTCGGCCAGCCGATGCCTCAGAATCCGCATCGCCAGGGAGACGGCGGCGACGTTGGCGGGGTCGTTGAGCCATCGGCTGACGCCGGAGGGGTGGGGAAGCGGGATGTAGACGACGCCGTCGCGGTCGACGGCCGTTCCGACGACCGACGTCAGCGACTTGACGGGGCCGAGGAAGGTCCGGACGGCGAGCAGCCCGACGAGGAGGACGATCCGAGGTCGGACGATCGCGAGCAGTTCGTCGAGCCAGGGGCGGCAGAGGGCCTGCTCGCGGGGCGAGGGGGCGCGGTCCCCCTTGGCCCCGGGGAGACGGCCGGGGTAGCACCGGGTGACGGCGGCGAAGTGGATCGCCCGGTAGAAGTCGCCGCGGGGAATCCCCGCCTGCTCGAACCAGTCGCGGAGCTTCTCCCCCGCGGCGCCCGCGAAGGGCCGGTCGAGAATCGTCGCGCGGAGGCCGGGCGCCTGGCCGACGAGCACGATCCGAGGCAAGGGCGCGTCGGGCTCGGGATCGAGGGCGATCGGGATCGATTCGACCTCGTCGAGCAACCCCGCCATGTGGCACGTCCGGCAGTCGCGGAGGTCGCGATTGAGCACGATCAAGGCGCGTCGGACGCGGTCGGACGGCTGC
Source organism: uncultured Isosphaeraceae bacterium (assembly GCA_937907405.1). Taxonomy (GTDB): domain Bacteria; phylum Planctomycetota; class Planctomycetia; order Isosphaerales; family Isosphaeraceae; genus Paludisphaera. The sequence continues at coordinate 1,636 of CALCIC010000117.1, forward strand.
GGCTTGGATCTCAACAGGCGTGGCCGGGCTTCAGGCGTCGTCATCAGGCGTCACTCCGGCCCAAAGTTCGCTGACGCGCGTGTGCAGCCCTGGCAGCACGAGGCTGGGGATCACATCGTCGGCGTTCACGACCCGCTCGTTCCAGTCGGCCTGGGATCGATCGAGCACGACGACCCGGCGCAGCGTGGGGTCGACGATCCAGTATTCACGGATGCCGAATTGATGATACTCTTCGCGCTTGGCCTGATAGTCGCGAACCCGGCTGCCGCGCGACACCACCTCGGCGACGAGGGCCGGCTGGGTGCGTCCCCTCGCGTCCCTGGACGAGCCTTCAAGGACGACGCCCAGGTCGGGATTTCGGCCCGACTCCTTGCCGGGGATCCAGAGCCGGAATTCCGAGCCGCCGCCGAAGGTCTCGATCAAGCCGGGGTGGTCCTGGTCGTATCGGGCGATCGCGCGATACAGGTTGCCGACGATCCTGCGATGGGCGGGGCCGGGTGCTTCCGTCACTTCAAGGACCCCCCGCGCCAGCTCGTAGCGGTAGCCTTCTTCCTCCTCGGCCTCGCGAAACTCCTGGATCGAGATCGCGCGGCCGTGGTCGGCGGGGCCGAGGCGATGTTGAATCGTGGACATGGGCGTTTTCAACCTTGCTCCGTGAGTCCGGCTTGGTCCGCCTTGGCTCGTCCAAGCCCCTCGACGAACGCCGCGTGCTCCGGCGAGGCCAGACCGCGGTTCAGCGCGGCGATCATTTTCGGAAGATCGCCCGCGGTCAGCGCCTCGGAGTCCAACCAAAGGCCGGGAAACGTGGGACTTTTCCGCAGGCCGTCCGAGTCCGGGGCCAACTGCCCGTATCGACCGTCGCGGAGCACGAACCAGTCGATCGTGCGGTCCAGGACGCGCCAGACGAGGTATTCCCCGATCCCGTGACGGCGGTAGACGAGGAACTTGGCTCCGAGATCGATGCTTGCACTGCTGGAAGCGACTTCCGCGACGAGTTCAGGCGAGCCCTCAAGGTAATCGTCGGCCGAGATCAGCGACCGGCCTCCCCTTGCCGATTCGATGGACAGGACGACGTCGGGCTGAGGCTCGTTGTCCAGGTCGATCCGAAGGCTCGGGTTGTCAAACAACTGAACGCCGGGCGTCGCGATGATGTAGGTGAACAGCAGCCCGACGAGGTGCGAGTGGGGCTGGCTGTGGCGGAACGCTCGAACGGGGGAAGCCATGATGTACACGACTCCTTCGATCAACTCGGCCCGGACGCCGGGCATGGCCTCGTATCGGCGTTCGAACTCGGCGCGAGTCAGGCGGTCGCCGTTCTCCAGTTCGGGGATGGCGCGAGTCGCGGCGGAATGGATGGTGGTCGTCATGGCGATTCTCCGATGACGTTTTCATCCTCCTCGACGTCGATCCAGAGTTCGGCCGGAGTCGTCTTGAATTCGGGAAGGACGAGGCTGACGAGGGGCTGATCGTCGTGGAAGGTCCGCTCGCGCCAGAGGTCGCCGTCGCGGTACAGGATCGCGACCTGGCGCTTTTCGGGGTCGATGATCCAGTATTCGAGGATTCCGAACGCGAGGTACTCCAGGCGTTTGACTTCATAATCTCGCGAGGCGCTCTGGGTCGAAACCACCTCGCCGACCAGGGCGGGGAGGCGTCGGCCCCGCTGATCCTTGGGCGCGCCCTGGAGGACGACGCCCAGGTCGGGGTTTCGTCCGGTCGCCGCGCCTGGGAGCCAAATCCGGAATTCCGAGCCGCCGCCGAATCGACGGATGATCCCGGGACGACGCTCGATGAAGCGGCCGATCGCCCGATAGAGATTGGAGACCGCCTGGCCGTGGGGGTCGTTGGGGACCTCGGTCACTTCGAGGACTCCGCGCGCCAGTTCATAACGACATCCCTCTTCGACTTCGCATTCCATGAACTCGTCAAGGGTCATCGAACGGCCGTGGTCGGCGGGACCGACGCGGGGGACGACGGCGGTGGACATGAGTGGTTTCAACCTCCTGAGGTCCGCGGGACTGCGGCGG
>CALCIC010000118.1 GCA_937907405.1 uncultured Isosphaeraceae bacterium
CCATTACACGCCCGACGCCAAGGCCGAGATCGACCGTCGCATCGACTCGATCGTCAAGACCGGCCGCGACCCGGTTCCCCCGCGCGTGGTCTTCACCACCTATACGCTCCGCTACAACCGCTCGTCCTGGGTCCGGGTCGACGGCCTCGCCAAACACTGGGAGCGAGCCCGGGTCGAGGCCGTGCTGCTCGGCGACGACGGCGCGGGACCCAAGATCGAGACCTCGAACGTCACCGGACTGACGCTCGAAATCCCCCCGGGCCTCTGCCCGCTCGACGTCCGCGACGTCGTCAAAATCCTGATCGACGGCCAGCAGGTCCAGGCCCCCAAGCCCGGCTCCGACCGATCGTGGACCGCCCGGCTTGAGAAGGTCGACGGCAAATGGCGGGCGGCTGGAACTAACCACGGCCTGGTCAAGCGGCACGGGCTGCAAGGGCCGATCGACGACGCGTTCATGGACTCCTTCCTGATGGTCCGTCCCACCGGCCCGGCGCTGAACGCGAAGGTCGGCGGTTGGGCCGCCGCCGAGATGGCCCACGCCGTCGACCACTGGCGCCGCCAGTTCCGCGGCGACGCCCGGATCAAGAACGACCAGGACGTGACGGAGGCCGACGCCGCCGACTGTAACCTGATCCTCTGGGGCGACCCGAGCAGCAACGCCTACCTCGCCAGGATCGCCGACAAGCTGCCGGTCGAATGGACGAAGGACGGCGTGAAGCTCGCCGGCGAGACCCACGACGCCGGCCGTAGCGTCCCCGTGCTGATCTACCCGAACCCGCTGAACCCGAAGCGGTACGTCGTGCTCAACAGCGGCTTCACGTTCCGCGAGTACGACTATCTGAACAACGCCCGGCAGGTGCCTCGTCTGCCCGACTTCGCCGTCGTCGACGTCGACGCGCCGCCGACTTCGCGGGCCCCCGGCCGGATCGTCCAGGCCGGCTTCTTCGACGAGGAGTGGAAGCCCCGAGCTGAAGAATCCCACGCCGACGCCCGCTGAAATGGTCGAGCAGTTTTCAACCCTGAGCAGGCGACCCCCAGGAGCACTCGCCATGGCCCTGGAAACTCTTCAGCGCGGCGGTCGCCCTGTTTCACGACGATGTCGAACTCGAAATCACCGGCCCCCCGCCATCCCTTTCCTGGGGCGATGGCAGGGGCGTCCGGCCGTTGAAAGTCGTCGCCCAGGGCGACTTCGTGGTCATCGTCCCCCATGAGCAGGGTCGCTTCCGTGCGACCAGCGCCCCGTGCTCCGTCCACTGGGTCCACGTCGTCACCCGCCGCGACGGCAAGATCGCCCGACTGCGCGAGATCGTCGACGGTTACGCGATCGAAGGCGCCTGATCAGAGCGATTTCAGGTACTCGACCAGATCGCCGGCCTCCCAATCGGTCAGGCCCAGGCTGAAGCGCCCGTTGTAGTGCGCGACCACGTCTTCGAGCGTCTTGAACCGCCCGTCGTGGTAAAAGCCTCCGTCCATGTGGGTCCACAGACCCCGAAGCGGGGTGGTCCGATAGCGTCTCGTCGGCGACCGCTCCGACTGGAAGTCGTCGATGCCAATCTCTTGAGGAGTATGCAGGACGCGGTTCGCATCGGTGAACGACGACGACGGTGTATGGCACGATGCGCAGTTCGCCTTTCCCATGAACAGGGCTCGCCCTCGGTTCGCCTGCCTCATATCGAAACTTCGCACCGGCGGTCTCGGGGCCGACAGCGAGTGTTGGTAAGCTCGAAGCGCGGGCAATTTCGGCGTGACCAGGTCGGGCGAGTGGGTGACGTTGAAGAAGCCGTTCGCGGCGCCGATTGGGAATCGCGCCGGGTCGTTGATCCGAGGATCGGCGAACGATCCCTGGGCGTGCATTTCAAGGACGGCCACGAAGCTGTTCCAGTAACTGATCGAGCCCCAACCGGTCGCGGTGGTCAAATCGACTTTCGCCAGGCCGAAGGCGGGGGGGATCAGAACGGATCCCGACTTCCCGTCGGGCCGGAACGCCTTGCCGTCCAGCGCCAGGTATGGGTCGAACCTCCCCGGCCCCCAGCTCCGCAGGACCTGGCGAACCGCATCCTGCGAGGCGCCGAGAGGATTCGCGAACGGCGAGACGTCGGGCGCGGCGGCGATGACGGCCCCGACGTTGAGGTCGCGGTTGGCCCACCCGTCGAGCCGGCGACCGACTCCAGGCGCCAGCGAGTCGTCAACCGTGGAATGGCAGAGGGCGCAGCGGATTCCGATCGAGCGCAGCTCCCGCCCGCTCGGCGAGAAGAACCCCTTGACCCCCACCACGGCGTCCAGCTTGAGCAATGAGAGAGTGACGGCCGGATCGCCGAGGTCGACCTGGCCGTACCGCAACCGCGACCGCAACCGCGGCGGGAGGGCCTCGACGTCGACCTTCAATCCCAGCCCGAGCGCGGCTACCGGACTCAGGGTGGAGACCGCCTCGTGAAGTCTCAGCGCGTCTCCCCAGAACGCCTCGTCGCCGAAGGTGTCGTATCGAAAAATCCGCCGGCCGTCGTTCACCAGGGCACGGGTTGGATCGACGCGCGCGGGTGGCCCATGGCGTGGAGGAGGCGGCGGATTCCAGCGGGGGCTTCGGCGGGGCGCCGGAGGATTCCGCCTCAGAGGGATGCGCCACGGCGACTGTCCCCATGACGAGGAGGCCCCGACCGCGACGCCGAACATCAAGACCAGCCCAAGCGCGACGCGCGTCCGGAAGCGTCGCACCGGATTCCAACTCGACGAATTCCCCATGTCGTATTCCTCCTGATGAGATGATGCTGACTGCACGTTTTTCAATTGAATTCGGCGCGCACCTCGCCCGACTCCGGGAGGGACGGCCTCCGGAAAATCGAGTCATCGTGCATTCGCCGCGATCCGGTTCGGCGCGGCGGGCTGGAAGCGCATTCCTTACGAAGGAGGCGTTTCCGAGAGCCGTTCGAGGACCCGACGAACGACGTGGTCGCAATACTCCCCGGCGAACTCATAAAGCCGCCGCGCCTCCTCGCCGATCCGCTGGTCGATCCACGACCGCAACATCGCTCGCGAGCGATGGAGCCGCACCTTGACGTTGGACGGCGTCAGATTCAGGCATTCGGCCGTCTGATTCGTGCTCAGCCGTTCGACCAGCCGAAGCGTGAAGACCAGCCGCAGGTCCGCCGGCAAGGCGTCGACGGCGCTGGCGAGGACGTGTCGCAACTCTTTAAGGCTTGCTTCCTCGGCGCCGTCGCGAGCGACGGAATGCGACGCCCTCGAATCGATCTCCGCATCGGTCGGCATGACAAGCCGAAGACGTCGCCGCGTGCGTCGCCGCGCGGCGGCTTCATGGACGGCGATCCGGGTGAGCCAGGTGGCGAACGTCGAACGCCCCTCGAACTGGTCGAGATGCCTGAAGGCGCGCAGGTAGGCTTCCTGCAAGACGTCGTCCGCTTCCGCATCGTCGCCGATGATGCTGCGCACCACACGGAACAGGCGCTGGTTGTAGCGCCGCATGATCAGCTCGAACGCCGCGGTATCACCGCCGAGCACCCTTCGGACGATCTCCTCATCCTCAAGCGCCTCCGGGGGCGTCGCCGGGCGCCCTCCCGAACCATCGGCTTGTTGAATCGCGATCTGCATGGGTTTACGCCAATCGTGCTGGAGCTGCGATCGGCAGCCAGGGTTCGTTGCGAAGGGCCGCCGCTTGACCGAGCGTGAAGGCGCCGACGGCCATGACCAGATCGCGCACGGCGATGTCGAGACGACCGGCCGCCACCAGGTTCAGGGCGATCAGCACCAACCACGTCATGACGACGTACGCGCCCAGACGGGTCAGGCCCGTCAGCACGGCCAGGCCCGCGGCGATCTCGACGACTCCCACCACCATCATAAAGGTCGACGGGCTGACGGGCAGGTGATCGGCGACGACGGCCGGCATGTACGCGGCCCAGTTCGTCAAAAGATTCGTGAACTTGTCCAGCCCCGCCACGACCGGCACGAGGCCGTACGTGAGCCGCAACGGTATGTAAATCGATGACAGTCGGTCTGTTGCGCTCGGAGACATGGCCCACAACCTCCTTCAGCCAAACTCGGGTAAGCTCCAGTCCCACCACTTATAGAGTGGCCTCGGAGAAATCGGTTACAGGCCGCCGTTGCCTTGGGAGTGTCTCGCTCGGTTCGATTGGCAGGTCTCCCGTCTGCCCGACCTCGCACGCCCCCGGGCGCATCGTCCACGCCGGCGTCTTCGACGAGCAATGGAAGCCCCGAACCGAAGAACCTCGATGACCTCGGCGTCAGAGGCAGCGAGAGAAAAAGCAATCAAATCGCAAAATCCAATTCAAATTTGGATCAAAATGGGTGACCCTAGCCCCCCCCCCCCCCCCCGTAATGTAACGTCGATGCTCCGGCCTACTCACAACCATTGCGAATGGCTGGCGTCCCGAATCACATCGCTCCTTGACGTCATAGTCGGCAACGGAGGCTTTCTGATGGCTCATCTACGGACAGGTCGATACGGGTTCACACTTATTGAAGTCATCGTCGTCATCTCGGTGATCGGTATTCTGGTCGCACTGCTCTTGCCGGCGGTCCAGTCGGCCCGCGGGTCGGCCCGACGGCTTCAGTGCGGCAACAACCTGAAAAACATCGGCCTCGCCATCCACAACCACGCCGAGGCTCACGGAAGGTTCCCGTCCGGCGTTGGGCGCTATCCGGCGGACATCTCGTTCCTCGTCCAGATCCTCCCCCAGATCGAGCAGGCGACCCTCTACAACTCGATCAACATGACCGACGGCATGCAGAACAACGCCAACCTCACGGCCTACAAACAAACCCCTGGCCTTTACACCTGTCCTGCGGACGGGACAAGCTCGGCGGTCGGGCGACTCGCGAAGGCCGTCAACTACGCCGGAAATGCAGGCAGAAGGGCCGAAGGCGGCGAGGGCGTCTTCATCAACAAACCCCTGTCCGCCCGTGACGTCCAGGACGGTCTGAGTCAGACTGCGGGCGTTTCCGAATGGATTATCGGGCCTGGATACGGGCATGGGACGCGAGAGAACACAACTAAGTACACCCTCGAACGATTTTACTCCGATTCCCTTCTCGATTTGGAGGCGTTCGCGCGCGACTGCGAATCCTTGGCGGACGTCGACGGCCGTCGCGCTCCTTCATCCAAAGGCATGCTGTGGCTGGAAGGAGCGATCAATTCAACGCTCTACAACCATACTCTGCCCCCTGGAAAGCATTCATGCGAAGCTCCTATCGCGATGGATGCTACGACCGCCGGAAGCTATCATTCAGGCATAAATGTTTTAATGATGGATGGAAGTTTACGTTTTGTTAATTTGAACATCAACCCGCGCGTTTGGTTCGCCGCTGGAACCCGAGCAGGAGGGGAGACCGAACCCTCGCTCGATTGACGCTCGGAGCGGCCGCTCCGGTCGCTTCTCCATAGTCGCCGATCGCCGTTTGCCGCTTCAGGTCGTCGCGGCAGCGATCGCCGTGCGCCTTCAACCCCCCCCCTTTATTTCGAGAATCGGGAAGGCATTCCAAGGAGACATTCATCATGAGACGCCATCTCTTCCACGCCGCTGCTTCGTTACTGCCTGCAGTCGTTGTGATCCAGTTGGCACATCCCAGCGATGTATACGGACAGACGCACGTCACCGATCCCGTGGTTACCAGTCCCGCCGATGGTTCGACGGTCACGGTGGGGCCCGGATCAACGATCTTCTACGTCAAAGGCCGGTTGCCTGATCTGTATTACGGATCTGGTTGCAACATCAGCTACACAGACGACGGGAACGGCATCTGGGGGAGCCTGGCGAGCAACCCATATTGGCTATCTCCGTCAAACGAGTGGGTATTTCCCATGAATCTCGGCTCAGGACATCACAGCGTGAAGATCAAGATCTCGGGCCTTACCGACGGCGGTTCAGGTCCGAATGATCCCCCGCCTGGCTTCATTAACTCGCCGTCGATCACCGCCGATGTGACCAAACAATAGGAGCCAGCGCCTCGGAGAGACGGCCCGCGTCACATCGGACGTGGACCGTCTCTCCGCAGCTCGCGACGGCCCATCGATTTGATTCACGAATAAACCGTGGCGCGAGGTTTGTTACGATCCGGGCCGCGCGTCGCCGCGGTTCATGAGGTAGGCGACCAGGTCCTGGACCTCCTCCTCCGTCAGGCTGTTGAGCAGTCCGGCGGGCATCTGCGAGACGTCGGACGCCTTCATTTCCTCGACGTCCGATCGCTTCACGCCGGTGAAATGGCCGGGGTCGAACATATCTTCGATCACGTTCAGCGTGTCGCCCGAGAGGTTGCCCACCCGCCCCGTCACGACCTGTCCGTTCGTCTTGGCGATGACCACGGCCCCGTATTGATCGCTGATGACCTTGCTGGGCTCGACAATCGACTCAAGCAGATCGCGGACGCTGAACCGGCCGGCGACCGCGGTCAGGTCGGGGCCGACGCCGCCTCCCTCCACGCCGAACCGATGGCACGTGGCGCAGGCCACCGCGCCGAAAAGTCGACGGCCCCGGTCCAGGTCGCGCCCGCCGCTCAGGCCGCGCTCCACGATGGGCGTCAGCTCGGCGACGGTCCACTGCTTGACCTGCTTCCGAGCCGCCAGCAGTTCCTGCGGCGACTTCCGGTCAGGCTTCGCGTCGAGGATCGGCTTCAGAGCCGTCCGCTCGTCGTCGGTCAGCGTCGCGATCGCCTGGGCCTTGATCGTCATAAGCGAACTGACGAACGTATTCCCCCCCCGGTAGGCCGAGGCCACGTCGACGAACCAGCGGAAATACTTCTCACGGAGCGCCGGCGTCCAGCCCGTCTTCAGGGTGCGGAGGATGAGCGCGTACTGGACCGTCTCCTCCTGAGTGAGCCCATTACGCAGGGCCGCCATGATCTTCGGCGCGGCTGTCGGCGACTGAAGGTAGACGAGGATCTCCGCGATCAGGAAGTCGGATTCCACGGCCTTCGTGGGGAAGAGCGGTTCGAACCTCGCGATCAACCGACGACTCGTCTCCTCGTCCGGACGCCCCAGGCGGATGAACGCCAGGGAATAGGCGCGGAGCAGGTCGACGCGATCGGAGCGGCTCAGACGCGACCAGTCGATCGCATCAAGCGCGGTCAGCACCTGGCCCTTCAGGGCCGGATCGGGGGTCGGATCGCCCGGCTTGCGATGGAACTCGTCCCGGCCGCTGACGCGGGCCAGCGCCACAAGCGCGGCGACGGCCTTGCGCGGGTCGGGTTCGTCGAGCGCCTTCTGTCGCCATTGGGACGGGTCTTGCCACTCCAGGGCGATTCGGGCCGCGTACCGGATCGCCCGGTCCTGGTCTGACAGGTAGGGCCACGCCGCGGCGACCGCGCCGTCGTCCGGATGCCCGTGATAGCCTTCGAGCTTCCGTCGGAGGTCTCGCTTGGCGGCGGCCTGGGAGTCCTGGGACGGCTGGTCGGTGGTGGCGACTTCGCCACCGGTGTAGGTGATGCGATAGAGGGCCGATTGCGTCCCGCGACCGCCGACGGCCAGGTAGATCGCGCCGTCCTTGGGATTGACTACCAGGTCGGTCACGGGCAGAGGCTGGCCGCTGATGAACTCTTCCACCTCGGCGGCGTAACTGGCGCCCTCGGGCCTCAGGTGCACGGCCCGGAGCTTGCCGAAGCTCCAATCGCAGATGAACAAGGCGTCTTGATACTTCTTCGGGAACTTCGCGCCGTAGCCGAACGCGATCCCCGTGGGTGAGCCCGGCCCGACGTCGACGACGGCCCCGAAGCTGTCGATGAAATAGGCGGGCCATTTCGCCGATTGGTTGCGGAAGCCGAACTCGGCGCCGCTGATGATGTGGTTGATCCGGGTGGGGCGATACCAGGGCTCGCCGATGTCCCACTCCATGTCCGCGTCGTACGTGAACAGCTCGCCGTCGTGGTTGAAAGCGATGTCGAACGGGTTCCGCATGCCGGCGGCGATCAGCTCCCACTTCTCGCCGTCGGGATCGGTTCGGGCGATCCAGCCCTGGGGCGCCAGCGAGTCGTCCATGAAGCCGGTCGGGACGCGGGTCGCCAGGTTGTCCTCCCCCCAGTTGAGCGGCAGTCGCGAGCTGTCGACATCTGTCAGAGAAGTATTATTGCCGCAGACGACGTAGAGCGACTTGCCGTCCGGCGAGAGGACGATCGAGTGCATGCCGTGCTCGCCCCCCCCCTTGATGGCGCGAAGCAGCTTGACCTCGTCGTAGCGATCGTCGCCGTCAGTGTCGCGGACGCGATAAAACCCGTGGGTCCCCTGTTCATTGACCATCACGTAAAGGCTGTCGAAGGCGTACAGCATCCCGTGGGCCCCGCCGAGGTCCACGCCCAGCGGCTCGGGCTCGACTGCGGCGTCGCTCCCGATCGTCGGAGGGGTCATCCGGTAGAGTTTGCCGCGCTGGTCGGCGGCGATCAGTCGACCGTTCGGGTCGACGCAAAGCGCCACCCAAGACCCCTGGGTCGCCTTGGGCACCGAGTAGATCTGGTCGAGCTTGAAGCCGTCGGCGACCTTCACGTTGGCGGCGGCCGACAAGGCGGCCGAGCGGGGGAATTGCTTGATCCGAACGTCCTTGAACCGGACGGTCATCGGCTCTCCCGCGTGAAGCTGGAGCGCGAGGACGCCCGATTCGAGCTGTTTCCCCCTGGCGTCGTCGATGACGTCCACGGTCTGGGCGCCGTTGATGAAGTGCTGAAGGTGGTTTCCTCGCACGACGACCCTGTACTCGTTCCAGTCGTCCTTCTTGATCTTAGCGCCGATCTCCTCGGATGCGCCGAGCCGTCCGGTCACCTGTTTTTCGCCTTTGGCGTTCCAGGTCACCTTCTCGCCGCGGTCGGCCATGATCCCTCGCCCCCCCGCGCCCCCCGCCTCGTCGTACAGGATGCCCGAGTACCGCGACCCGGCCTCCATGTCGGCCTGATAACCGGCCGCCACGAAGTCCCCCTTGTCGACGCTGCGATACTGAATGCCCGAGTTGGCGAATCCGGCGTCGTTGTCGGCCGTGATCTTGTACGACAGACGAAGCTCGAAGTCGTCGACGATCAAATTCTTGCCGGCCGACCTGGCGAACAAAAACTGATTCCCCTTGGTCGGCATCTCCTTCGTAGTCCGGCCGACGATCGCGCCGTCCTCAACGGACCAGTACCCCGGACGCCCCTCCCAGCCGTCGAGGCTCTTGCCGTCGAACAGACTGCGGAACCCGTCCTCGACGGGTTGGGCTTCCTGAGCCCGGCCGGCGAGCGACAAAAAGCCCGCCAGGGCCAGGGCGACGAACGACGACGTCTTCAGATCGAATGATGCGATTTTCATGGAGCATTCCCGCGGGACTTCGTGCCACGTCCTCATGCGTCGTCGCCGATACGAAATCGACGCGCGCCTTCAGGACTTCGAAAATACTGGAGAATCGCCCTTGATGCGAGCACTTCGCACCCGCGCGTCATTCAGATGACTGAGCATGCCGCACACCCCAACGTCCGATCATCGGGGTCTATATGTTGAGTAAGTCGTCGGGGCCGAGGGCCGCACCCGGCGTGCGGCGTCACTTGACTTGCATAGCCGTCTCGGCCCGGAAGACGACGAGGCCCGGCACCTTCGCGTAGTCGCCGGCGTTGCAGGTCCAGACCGCCGCACCATGCGCCAGCGAGGTTGCGGCGATCCGCGCATCGTCTTTCAATTCTTGGCGCAGCCGAGCCGGGAAGCTCTGATGGGTTTGCTCGGCCGCGGCCTCATGCGGCAGGATCAGCCCTCGCCAGCGACCGAGATACTCGACCAGATCTTGGAGCAGATGGAAGGCCGGCGCGGGATCCCGACGCTCCCTCTTCCGACGGTCGATCAACGCCACCGCCCCGCCCATCATCTCATAGGCCGTAACGATCGTGATGCGAACGTCGCGATCCGGCGAGGCGTCCAGGCCGGATTCGATGAGGAGCCCAACCGGATCCCTCTTCTGCATATGACCGATGGCGTCGGTGTCGAGGATGATCACCCCCGCTGTTCCCCGTCCGCATCCGACTCCCGACGGCTCCTCATCACTTCGGAGTATTCGCGCGAGACGTCCTCGTCTCGTAATGCCGGGAGGGACGCCCGCCAAGGCTCGTCGCCGGAGGCGTTCCTGGGTAGGGGCGTGATGGTCACTACCACCCCGTCGCGTAGGCGCAAGGCCTCCTCGGGCGGAACGCCGTCGATAAAGACCGCCTGCCCGGTCGTCGAGGCCCCGGACAGGCGCAGGAGATCAGCGAGCGTCGCTCCCTCGGCGAGACGATAATCGCGGGCGCCGACGCCGGGACGGATGAAGTGGACGAGGATCTCCTCGGTCGCAGTCCTCGACTCATTCATCGCGGTCTCCCATGGGTTCGTCAGGTTCACCTCCTGATATTCTATCACCACCTGCAGCCTTCCGCGACGACCCCCGGGGCCGGCCTATCCGCGCCGCGTCGGCCGTCAGTGGACACCCGGGGGGAAGACCGGCGATCGGATTCAACGTCCGATAATGGCGATTATGTTCCCGCGCGTCTGCTTGTAGTGGTCGCGCGGCCCTCTCATGGGGTCTCGGGATCGGCCGGGAGGAACGCCGCCGGGCCGACGTGGAAGTATCGGGCGAGCCGCACGATTTGATCCGTCGTAAGGTCTCGAACACCGCGCAGCACGTTCGAGAGGGTCGTTTGCGCGATCCCGACTTCCTTCGCAAGCTGCGTCTGGGTCAGCCGCCGCTCGGTCATGAAGAACCTCAGCATCTCAGCCGCCGAGGCGTCAGGGATGTGGACGTGTTCCTTCTCATAAGCCTCGACCAGGTCCGAGAGGACGTCGAGGTAATCGACGACGCCCTGGTCGTCTTCGCCGAGCGTCAGCACGTGGTCGAGCATCTTCGACGCGGCTTCCAGGTGGTCGTCGTCACGGATGGGCGTCAGCGGGAACCGACGGATGAGCTTCATGTAGGATTTCGAGGGGGCTTCGCGGAGCACCGGAGGGTTCATCGGCTCTTTCCCTTCTTCGGCGGCTTCAAGAGCGGCGGCGAGAAGCACCCGCACGCGTCCTTCCACCTGTCCAAATCGTTTTCCGCGTGATCCATGATCTTGAGTATGTAGATCCGCTTCGAGCAGAATCGGACGCGGCCGATCAAGCGATATCGGTTGGCCCCCACGTCGAAGACCACACAGTCGCCGACCTTGTCAGCTGACCCGAACGTCTGCTTCAGCCCGGCGAAATCCTTCCATTCGACGCTTCGGGCACCTTTGATCCAGTCTCGAAGAAACCGCTCGGCCTCCACGGCGTCGCCGCGCCGAGACCGCCAAAACGTCTTGATCCGCGCCTCGGATATGATTCGCAACGCGCCGCCCGCTCTCGAACTGAACTTCTGCTCGTCGACCCCACGAATTATAACATATCGTGATAACCAGGAAAGCTCAAAGCTGTGTGAAGCCACCAAGGCTCTTCACGACGATCGCCGGCGCGTTTCGTCCCAAGGCCGTAACCGAACCGCCCGCTGGAGACCCGCCGAGAGATCGGATAAGCTGCCGACTCGTGAGCAGGCGAAACACGGCGGACGAGGGGCGGGCGCGATGAGGATGGTGTTGATGCTGGTCGCGCTGCTCGTCGGCGGCGACGTCGCGGCCGGCAAGTGGAAGCGGCTGGCCTCGTTGCCCGACAAAGAGGGTTTCGCCGGCGCGTTCGCCGGGGTCGGCGGCGGCGCGCTCATCGTCGCCGGGGGCGCCAACTTCCCCGACGCGAAGCCCTGGGAGGGCGGCCCGAAAGTCTGGTACGACGACGTCTTCGTTCTGGAGCGATCCGACGGCGCGTGGAGGAAGGCCGGCAAGCTGCCCCGACCGCTCGGTTACGGCGTTTCCGCGACGCACCGAGGCGGCGTGGTCTGCGTCGGCGGCGGCGACGCGAGCCGGAACTACACCGACGCCTTCCGTCTTGATTGGATAGAGAGTCGACTGCTTACCATCCCGCTCCCCGCGCTGCCCAAGCCGCGCGCCAACTCCTCCGGGGCGATGGTCGGCGACGTATTGTACATCGTGGGAGGTCAGGAGGCCCCGAACGCCAAGACGACCTCGGCGGCCGCCTGGACGCTTGATCTATCCTCCTCAGCCCCGCGATGGCGAGAAATCGCCCCCTGCCCCGGCGGCGGGCGGATGCTCGCGGTCGCAGCCGGCTTCGGCGGTGCGTTCTGGCTCGCTGGGGGCGTCGATCTCGTCGTCGGGGACGACGAGAAGATCGAACGCCGATACCTGAACGACGCCTACCGCCACGACCCTCGCGACGGCTGGAGGCGGATCGCCGACTTGCCCAATCCCCTGGCCGCCGGGCCGACGCCGGCGCCGACGGATGCAACGGGCTTCTTCATCCTGGGGGGCGACGACGGCTCCCAGGTCGGGGCGGCGCCCGACGCGCATCGCGGCTTCAGCAAGAAGATCCTCCACTACGACTCGACGTCGAATCAGTGGACCGAGGCCGGCGCGGTGGCCGCGCCGCGCGTGACCGTCCCTTGCGTGATCTGGAACAAGGCCCGGGTGGTCCCGAGCGGCGAAGCTCGCCCCGGCGTCCGATCCCCGGAAGTCTGGGCGGCGACGCCGGAACCGAAAGAATAGACGAATCCATGCAAACTTCTGATTCGAGTTCGAGCGCCCCCCGGACGGCCTGGCTGGTCGTCGGGCTGCTGCTGCCCATCGCGATGCTCAACTATCTCGACCGCCAGATGCTCGCGTCGATGCAGACCTCGGTGATGGACTCGATCCCGACGCTTGGTCAGGCCGAGAACCGGGAGGAGTTGTGGGGCTTCATGCTCGGCCAGTTCAAATGGGTTTACGCCGGATTCAGCCTGATCGGCGGCTATATCGCCGATCGCTACAGCCGCCGCCTCACCATCTGCTCCAGCCTGTTCGTATGGTCGGCGGTGACGTGGTGGACCGGCCACGTCACGACCTACAACGAACTGCTCATGGCGCGCTCGTTCATGGGCGTCAGCGAGGCGTTCTACATGCCGGCGGCCTTGGCCCTGATCACCGACTACCACGTCGGACCCACCCGCTCTCGGGCTGTGGGTCTGCACCAGATGGCGATCTACATCGGCGTGATCCTGGGTGGCTTCGGCGGTTACGTCGCCGCCGACCCCAACCTCGGCTGGCGGGTCGCGTTCACGTCCTGCGGCATCGTCGGGATGCTCTACGCCGTTCCGCTGACGTTTCTCTTGCGAGATGCGGCGAAGTCCAAGGAGCGACATTCGGCCCCCCGGCTCTCCCCCCTCGGCGCGGCGCATCGATTACTGACCAACGGCTCGTTCCTCTTATTGGTCTTGTACTTCACCCTGCCGGCGATGGCCGGGTGGGTGGTGCGCGACTGGATGCCCTCGATCCTCAAGCACCGGTTCGAGATCGGCCAGGGCCAGGCGGGAGTAGCGGCGACGCTCTACTGGCAGGTCGCGGCCATCGTCGGCGCGGTAGCCGGCGGCTGGCTGGCCGATCGCTGGACCAAGACCGACCCGCGCGGCCGAATCTACGTCAGCGCCATCGGCATGAGCCTGATCGTGCCGGCCATCTTCGGCGTCGGCGACGCCGGCTCGCTGGCGATCGCCGTGGCGTTCCTGGTCCTGTTCGGCCTCGGCTGGGGTTTCTTCGACTGCAACAACATGCCGATTCTCTCGCAGATCGTCCGCCCCGAGCTGCGGGCGACCGGCTACGGCGTCATGAACTTCGTCAGCATCAGCTCCGGCGGCCTGGCCGACTGGGGCTTCGGCATGCTCCGCGACCGCCATGTGCCCCTCAACCTCATCTTCGGCAGCTTCGCCGCCCTCGCCGTCCTCTCCGTCGTGCTCGTGCTCCTCATCCGCCCCCGGCCGGAACTCATCGACCAGAAACAATCATGAGCCGACTCCGGCGACCGGCCCGAGGTCGACTCGGGACGCTGCCGGACGCCTCGGCGCCAGGACCGATCCAGGTCGAACCAACGCCCCGCCCGCGGAGTAGACGACCCTTGCGTCCGTCCAACCTGCGGCGGAGACTGACCTTGATCCTGGCGCATCCCGGCGGCGCGAACGGACGAGGCCTATCCTGTGCTCGGATGGATCGCAAGGCCGGACCGTTTCGTGCCTCTAACGTGCGCCGCCAACCGATCTGACGAGGACGATCATCGTGAACGCCTGGCGAATGAGTTGCACCTATTGGGGGTCGATCGTCCTGTGCCTTGGGATTGCCGGCGCGGCCCACGGGCAGGTCACGGCGAAGCAGTTCGAAGAGCAGGCCCTCCCGGCGCTCAAGGTCGAGGAGTCCTACGATTTCCATCGCCAGCACACCCAGGGGCTCCCCCCTCGTTCGCGCGCCGCCGAGCTTCATCCCCACGCCGACGAGATCGAGATCGACGCCGGATGGAGCATCGAAATCCCCGCCGACGCCGGCCCCGGGCTGGCGACCGCGGGGGCGGAGCTTCAACGGTACCTGAAGGACGCGATGAACGTGGACGTCGCGGTGAACCGCCCGAAGCGACTCGGCGATTGGCGTGATCGTCGGCGGGTCATCGTCGCCGCGGCCCGCGAAGACATGCCCGGATGCGGGGATCGTCTCAAAGCGTCGAAGGATTATCGGATCCAGGTCTCCGGCGATGCGATCGCCGTGTGCGGCTTCGACGACCGGGGAGCGACGTACGGCCTTTACAACCTGATCATGCGGTTCCGGCTGCGGGAGGCTCCCTATCTGCCCAGGAACCTCGACACCGTCCGGCATAGCTTGTACCAGGCGAGAATCACCCTTTCCGGGCTCGGCTGGATGGAGTGGCCCGACCGCTATCTGGCCACGCTGCCGCTGTACGGCTTCGACGCGATCCACTGCTCGATCTATCGCAACCCGAACAACGCGCCTGGCTCGGAGCCCCACTGGAGCGACCGCGACATTCGCAAGCACCCGCCGGGCGCCATGAAGGACCTGATCCAGCGCGCCGCCCGCTTCGGGATCGACGTCTACGCGCCGCTGCTCTACCAGTCCACGGGGACGCCAGAGAACATCGACGGACTGCGCACGCTGGTCCGCGAGGTCGTCACCGAGTTTCCCGAGATCCGGGGCTACGTGCTGCTGACCGAGGGGTTCTACTACAAGAAGTGGTTCGGCGCAGGCGGACAGGGGGATGAGGATCTGCGCGCCTGGGTGCGCGAGTGGGCGAAAGCCGTCGCCATCGCCGCCGAAGAGGCGCACAAGATCAACCCGAAGCTGGAAATCCTGCCTTGGGAATACAACGTGGCTTTCAGCCCAGACCAGGCGGCCACGAAGGCCTATGTCATGACCCAACTGCCCGAGTCGACGATCCCCCTGCTGACCTTCGAGAACGGCAAGAGCTTCGAGCTCGATGGGCAGAAGGGCTACCTGCGCGACTACGCCATCAGCCAGGTCGGGCCGGCGGAGGTGACCCAGGCCCAGTTACTGGAAGCCCGCAAACGGAACTTCCGCGCCATCTACTCCAAGGCCGACACGTTCGCGAGCTGGCAGTTCGGGACGTTCCCCTACCTGCCCTTCCCGTATCAGTGGCATGCGCGCTACAAGGCGTTGGAGGAGTGGAAGATCGACGGCGCCCTTGAGACATGGAGCTACGGCTTCAAGCCGAACTGGGTCGCCGAGATGCGGGCCTGGTATGCCTGGAGCGATGCGCCGCCCCTGGACGACTTATTGCGACGGATCGCGCGGCGGGAGTTCGGGCCGGGCAATGAAGAGGCCGTGCTCACGGCCTGGAAACACTTCAGCGAGGCCATCCAGGTCTATCCCGACACGGGACCGAACTGGGGAAGCTGCAACGCCCTGGCCGCGCCGCTGTTCTTCGCGAAACCCAAGCCCCGGGCGATGACGCTCAACCACTCCTGGTCGGACCAGGGCCAGTGGAGCGGACGATCCCAGTTGAACCCTTATTGGCCCTACGTGCCCAGCCGCCTGATCTTCTGGCCCGACTTCACCAATCGCGGCAACGCCGCGCAACGCTACATTGGCTTTTTCACCATCCCCGTGTTCCAGAAATACCTGAAACTGTCGGCGGACCGCATGGAGCAGGGCCTCCAGAGTTATCGCCGGGCCGCGCTGCACGCCCCCGAGTCGAAGCGGACGCTGGCGTTCCGCGAGGTCCTGCTGGCCGAGCAGTTGCAGCGAATGATGCGCAGCGAATCGGCCATCATCGAGTTTGAGGGTTTGCGGTTGGCGCTGGCCAGCGCCTCGGACGCCGCCCGAAAGCAAGAGATCTTGGCGAAGATGACGGTATTGCTGCAAGAAGAGCGTGAGCGAACGACGTCGTCCTGGGAGACGGCGCGCCGAGATTCGCGGCTCGGGTACGAGTGGGAACAGGACTACATCTACACGCCCGAGACCATCAAGGAAAAAATGAAGCTGCTCGACGATACGCTGAATCGCCAGATCCCGGCCTTTCGGCAGCAGAACAGCCTCTAAGGACGAAATCTGATGGCGAAGTACATAGTCCCTGCGATGGGGTTTCGGCGGATCGCGGCCGGTCGGGCCAGCAGAGTTCGTCTGGCGGTCGTCGTGCTGTGGACGCTGAGTGGGGCCGTCACCGGGGTTTCGGGGCAGTCTGATGCACCGCCCCGCGCGGAGGGTTCGGGTCACGAAGCCGGGGCGATCGCGCCGGACCCGTCGCCAGTCTCGATGCGGACCATCGACGCCACCTGGCCGCCGCCGCCGGGCGAAGAGAGCTGGGAGTTCGTCGAGGACCTGAAGAAACCCTTGCCCTTCGTGCTGTTCTGGAAGGAGGGGGGCGAGCCGCGGCCGGGCCAGATCGACCTGCGCGCCGGCCTGGCCCTGAAACCCGGCTTTCCCGACGAGACGGGCGTTCTGAAGACAGCCTACGCCGATCTTGAGCGGTTCCTCGCGTTTGCAAAGCTCGCCGGAGCAGACGGGCTTCCGGTCACGACCGCAAAGACGACGACGGACGTCCCGGAGGCCTACGCGATCGAGATCGCGCGGGACGGCGTCCGGCTGCTGGCCGGCGATACCGAAGGCATCCGGCGCGCGATCTTCCATCTTGAGGAGCTGATCGCCGCCGTGGACGGGCCGTTCTTGAGCCCTGGCGTCATCCGGAAGCAGCCCTGGCTGAGGAACCGCATCACGCGCTGCTTCTTCGGACCGATCAAACGGCCCCCGCTGAATCGCGACGAGCTGATGGACGACGTGGACTACTACCCTGACGCGTACCTGAACCGTCTCGCGCACGAGGGGATGAACGGTCTGTGGCTGAGCGTCGAGTGGAAGGACGTCACGAAAACCTCCTTCCGCGCGCCGAGCCCCGACAGAGAGCGGCGGCTGGCGAAGCTGCGCCGGACCGTTGAGAAGTGCGCCCGCTACGGGATCAAGGTATGGCTCTATTCGAACGAGCCGGTGGGGTTCTTCTCGGCGGACGATCTCATGCTCCAGGCGCATCCCGATCTGGCCGGGGCGGGCGGGCCCTCCCGCCGCTACGTCTGCCCGAATTCCAAGGCCGGCCAGCAGTTCATCTACGAATCCACCCGCTCGATCTTCTCCCAGGTTTCGGGGCTGGGCGGGCTGATCAACATCTCGCTCGGGGAACACGGATCCTCCTGCCTCGATTCGGTGGGGGCCGAGGCCGATCGGCGGCCGGACTGTCCACGCTGCGCGCTGCTGCCGAACTGGCAGACCCTCGCCGCCGGCCAGGGCGCGATGGCGCGGGGCGTCAAGGACGGCGACCCGAACGCGGAGTACATCTGCTGGCTCTACATGCCGGCCTGGAAGCCGCTGGCGCCGTGGGTCTACGAACTCGGGGCCCACCTGCCCACGGACGTGACGCTGCAAGTGAACTTCGAGTCCGGGGCGGTCAAGTACCAGCTCGACCGCCCGCGGGTGGGCGGCGACTACTGGCTCTCGTTCATCGGCCCGTCCGATCGGTTCGCCCGGATCGCGGGGCAAGCGGCGGCCCACGGAACGCCGACGTCCGCGAAGCTTCAGGTGGGCTGCTCGCACGAATCGGCGACCATCCCGTTCATGCCCGCGCCCTCGATCCTGTACCGCAAGTACCGCGAGATGCCCCGCCTGAACGTCTCCTCCGTGATGCAGTGCTGGTACTTCGGGAACTACCCCGGCGTGATGAATCGGGCCGCGGGTCGGCTGGCCTTCGAGGACTTCTCGGGAACGGAGGACCATTTCCTGCGGGCCCTGGCGCGGCCGGACTGGGGCGAAGCCTCGGATCAGGTCGTACAGGCCTGGAAGCACTTCGCCGAGGGGTTCCAGAAATACCCGCTCTCGACGCGCTTCCAGTGGTGGGGGCCGATGCACGCGGCGCCCGTCTGGCCGCTGCATCTGAAGCCGGCGCTGCGGCCGCTGCAGCCCACGTGGCTGGTCGGCGGACCCTGCGGCGACGCCATCGGCGAGGCGCTGGACAACCACACCCTCGCCGAGGCCGCAATCCTGGCGCGGAACATGTCGGAGGAGTGGAACCGGGGCGTCGCCATCCTGAAAGCACTCGAGCCCGGATTCCGGAACAACCGCGAACGCCAGCTTGACATCGGGCTGGCCGAGGCCATCGGCATCCAGTTCGCCAGCGCCCGCAACGTCCTGGAATTCTACCTGATGCGCAGCCGCCTGTTCGGCCTGCCCCCCGCGGAGGCGGCGGCGACGCTGGCGGCCATGGAGGCCGTCGTCCGCCGGGAGATCGCCAACAGCGAGCGGCTCGCAGTGCTCTGCGCCGCCGATTCCCGTCTGGGATTCCACGGCGAGGCGGAGCGGCACCAGTACTTCGGAGCGCGGCTGAAGTGGCGCGTCACGCTGCTGAAGAATTTGCTCGAGACGGAGTTCGTCGAATACCGGACCGCCTTCCAGGCGGGCAAGCCGGTGTCGCCGTTCGCGGAGGGACGCGCGGTGTACACCTGCGGATCGGGGTGGACCGATTGCAGGACGTACCGCTGGCGGGCGCAGACCGACGACGACGGACTTGCGTTTCAGATCGAGATGAAAACCCCCGGGGTCGGGGGGGGCGTTCACCGCATATCTCTGTGACCCGTTCGTGACCGCGCACTTCTGGGAGATCCGCGTCTCGACCGCGGGCCCCGTGTCGGACTCCCGCGAGATCGGCTTGCGGGCCGAACCTTACACGACCGCCGAAGGCGTGCGCGGAGTGACTCTGCACATCCCTTCTCAGGGGTTGTCGCTGCTCGACCCCTCGGGGCGAGCCTACGCCTTCAACGTCTTCAACAATGGCGACGTTGCGGACAACTGGCCCACGGGCCTGGGCGAATTCGACATCGGTAAATACCGCCTGGCCCTGGGGCGCTTCGACCCTCGAAAGCTGGGATATCTGAAGCTGGCCCACGACGAGTGATCTGAATTCTCCGGGTAGCGCCCCTGGTCCCACGGGGTGGCCGGGGCGCGGCGGGCGCGGCTCTGGGTGCTGGTCCTGGAACCAGTCAACCAGTCGAGAGGGCGGCATCGGCGCTTGTTCCACGTCTTCGGGGCGGATAACCTGTTCGAGACTCGCCAAGCGATCCAAAGATCCGGCCCGCCTCATCGGCCGGGAGCCTTCGCGGCTTCCGGCGTCAGCACGACGATCAACCACCCTCCGGCCCTGGAGCCCTCAAGACGGAGGGCGGAAACCCGGCGATGACTGAGGAGTTACGATGATCACGCGACGGATGTTTGTGCATGGAATGAGTGGGCTGGCGATCGCCCATACGTGGATTGATCCCCGGTTCGCCTGGGCCGCCCCCGCTCCGCTCGCCGAGACGCATTTTCCGGACCGCCTCCACCAGTACGTCTGGCGCAACTGGGAGCTGGCGAACACCGATCGTTTGGCGGACGTGGTCCAGTGCCGCCCCGAGGAGATTCTGGCCATCGGCTCATCCCTGGGCCTGCCGAGCAAGCCCGAACTCACCTCCGACCAGCTCCGACGGATCTACATCACCGTCATCCGCCAGAACTGGCACCTGTTACCGAACGAGCAGTTGATCCGGCTGCTCGGCTGGACCGACGAACGACTTCGATTCACGCTCAAGGAGGACGACTTCCTCGACGTCAAGCTCGGCCCGAAGCCCGATTGCCCTCAACTTCAGTACGCGACTCCCGGCGCGGAAGCCCAGCGGCGGGCCGCCGAGATCAAGCGGCAGGTTCGCGACGTTCTGGGAGAGGAACTGGAAACCCGAGGCGAGCCGCCGTTCGCCTTCATCGCTCGGCTCAGCGACATGAGCATGCCCCCGCTCCGGGATCCCGAGGCCAGGCCCTCGGACGACGAGGTGGACCTCTCCGGCTGGACGATCGTGGGAGACGAAGGCGTGGACCGTCGCATCGTCGACCGCCTCGCCGAGTACCTCCGGGACGCCATGAAAGCCGGCGCGGTCCGGGACGGCGCCCCGGCGTTGCGGCTTCGCCTCGACCCGGCGCTCGGCGAGGGGGGGGAGCGCTTCCTGATCAACGTCGATGACGGTCGAGCGGAGGTCGTCGGCAACAGCCCCGGCGGCCTGCTCCAGGGCGTCTATCGGCTTCAGGACCAGATGAAGGAGCGCGGCGGACCGTTCGTACCTCGTGGCCACGTCGATCGGCAGGCCAGATTCTATCCGCGACACCTCTATTCGTACTTCGCGCTTTACGGCGACCCCCTGTTTGAACCGGACGTCGACCCGTTCCCGGACGGCCTTCTGGAGAAGCTGGCCCGGACCGGGGTCAACGGCGTCTGGTTGCAGGCCGTCCTCAACAACCTCGCCCCATCGAAGACCTTCCCCGAGTTCGGCGAGGGGGGCGACCGTCGCCTGGCCACCCTGAGCAAGCTCGTCGAGCGGGCGAGCCGATTCGGAATTCGGGTCTTCCTCTACCTGAACGAGCCGCGGTCGATGCCGGCGGAGTTCTTCAAGGGGCGGGAGGAGATGCGGGGGGCGGAATCCGGCGGCTATCACGCGATGTGCACCGCCCATCCGGCCGTCCGCGAATGGATCGCCGCGAGCCTGGCCCACGTCTTTGACCGCGTACCGGGATTGGGTGGGGTCTTCTCCATCACGATGTCGGAGAACTTCACCAACTGCTATTCGAAGCATCAGCCCGATTCCTGCCCGCGCTGCTCGAAGCGGAAGAATCGGGGCGAGGGCGTCGAGGAAGTCCTACGGTCGATCCATGAAGGCGTCCGTCGGTCGAGCCCGGATGCGGAGGTCATCGCCTGGGACTGGGGCTGGACCGAGGACCAGGCCCGCTACCTGATCCCCCGACTGCCTCGCGACTCGAAGTTCCAGAGCGTCAGCGAGTGGAGCATCCCGATCGAGCGAGGCGGGGTGAAGGCCACGGTCGGCGAATACTCGATCTCGGTGGTCGGCCCGGGGCCTCGGGCCACCGCTCACTGGGACCTGGCCAGGCGGGCCGGCGTCGCGACGATGGCCAAGGTCCAGCTCAACAACACCTGGGAAATCTCGGCGGTCCCCTATATTCCGGTCGCGTACCTGGTGGCTCGGCATTGCGCCAACCTCGCGGCGGCCGGCGTCAGTGGGCTTCAGCAGTCGTGGACCCTCGGCGGCTACCCATCCCCGAACCTGGAGATCGTCAAGGAGGTCTGCTTCGCTCCCGACGACCCCATCGACCGAATCCTGGAGCGAGTGGCCCGGCGGCGGTACGGTGAAGCGGCCGCGCCCCTGGCGCTCGACGCCTGGAAGGGCTTCAGCGACGCTTTCGAGGAGTATCCGTACGGCGTCAACATCTACCTGATCCCGACGCAGCACGGCCCGGCCAATCTTCTCCGGGCCCGACCGTCGGGCGCCGCGACGGGCATGATCCTCTTCCCCCAGGACGCTTACCGAGCCTGGTCCGGGGCGTATCCTCCCGATGTGGTCCGCGATCAGTTCAACCGGACGGCCGACCTTTGGGAAGCGGCTTTGCCGTTGTTCCGCAAAGCGGTCGAACTCGTCCCGGCGTTGCGGAAGGCCGCCGCCGAGGAGGACCTGGCCATCGCCGAAACGTGCCTGATCCACTTCCGAAGCGTCGCCCGCCAGGTGGCCTTTTATCTCCTCCGCGACGGCGAACCGGACGCCGAGGGCCGGGCGCGCATGAGGAAGCTGGTCGAGCAGGAGATGGAATCGGCCCGGCGGATGTACAGCCTGGCCCGACGCCACGCGGTGATTGCTTTCGAGGCCTCCAACCACTACTATTACCGGCCGCTGGACCTGGCTGAGAAGGTCGTCAACTGCCAGTATCTCCTGGATCACCAACTCTGAGAGGCTTGCCGATGGAGCGCGTGGGGATCGGACTGGTCGGCTGCGGACTCTTCGGAGAGAGCCACCTCCAAGCCTATCGAGGCGTGCCCAACGCCGCGGTCCGCGCGATCTTCGACACCGACCGGGAACGCGCGGAACGGCTCGCCGCCGCGTTCCAGGTTCCTCGCGTCTGCGAGAGCCTGGATGAGCTCTGCGGCCTCCCCGAAATCGATCTCGTCGACGTGGTCACGCCGGAGGCCGACCATGCCCGGCCCGTGCTGACGGCCTTCGCCAAGGGGAAGCACGTCTTCGTCGAGAAGCCGTTGGCGACCGACCTGGCCGAGTGCTCGCGAATGATCGAGGCGGCGCGAGCATCGGGCCGGTTCCTGATGGTCGGGCACATCCTGCGGTTCGAGACCAAGTACGCGATGCTCAAGGAGGAGTTGGCCTCCGGCCGCCTGGGCGAGATCGTCTCGCTGCACGCCCGGCGGAACCGACTCAAGGAACTCCTGCCCCGGTACGGCCGGATCCACCCGGTCCTCGAGACCGGCATCCACGACATCGACCTGATGCTCTGGTACGTCGGCAAGCCGGTCCGACGGGTTCGCGGGTTCGCCCGGTCGATCACGGGAGGGGTGCACCCGGACACGTTCTGGGGAGTGCTGGAGTTCGAGACCGGGGCCGTCGGCGTCATCGAAACGATCTGGCTGCTGCCAAAGGCCGCCGGCATCAGCCTCGACGACGCCTTCCGAGTGGTCGGCGCGACTGGGCTCGGAAACCTTCAGCTCGTGCCGGCGGCATTGAGCTTCTGGCGCGAGGACGGGTACGAAGTCCCCGACGTCAGCTACGATCCTCGGGTCAGGAACTCGGCCCGGGGCGCCCTGCGAGACGAACTCTCCTACCTCTGCGATTGCGTGACCGAGGGCCGGGCCCCAGAACTGAACACCGGGGTCGACGGCCGGCGGGCCTTGCGGGTCGCGCAAGCCTTGATCGAATCGGCGGCGGCCGGAGCGGACGTCGAGATCCAAGGCTGGGACTGAACGCCTCCGAGGAACCACTCCATGTCGGACGACTTGCTCATCGGCCTGGCGGTCGTGCTGCTGGCGGGCCTCTTCCAGGGCGGCTTCATGCTCCCTAGCAAGTGGATGAGCGGGTGGGCCTGGGAGAACTACTGGCTGATCTTCGCCGCCGTCGCCTACCTGGCCTGCCCCTGGTTGCTGGCCCTGGCGACGATCCCGAACCTGCTCGACGTGTACCGCGGCGCGACGATCAGCTCGGTCGTCTGGGTGGTCCTTTTTGGAATCGGCTGGGGAATCGGCGCGGTGACGTTCGGCCTGGGGGTGGAGGCGATCGGCCTGTCGCTCGGGTTCGCGGTGATCCTGGGGGTGGCGGCGACGAGCGGGACTCTGATCCCGCTGCTCGTCCATCCGCCGTCGAACTTCACCACGTCGCAGGGCGTCGTCACGGCCGGGTCGTTGGCCGTAATGCTCCTGGGCGTGGCCGTCTGCTCCTTCGCCGGCCGCTGGAAGGAGGGGGGAGCGTCGGCGACTCGGCGGTTCTCATACCGGCTGGGCCTGGTGATCTGCGTCCTGTCAGGCCTGCTCTCCTCGTGCGGCAACCTCGGTTTCGCCTTCGGCGAGGTGATCTACCGTCGAGCGGCCGGCCCAGGCGTGCCGGCGCACCTGACGCCCAACGCCCTCTGGCCTCTGCTGACGCCCCCCTTGTTCCTGTGCAACGCCGGCTACGCCCTCTACCTGCTCCGTCGCGACCGCACGGGTCGCAACTACCGCGACGCTCGCTCGGCGCGCAACACGTTCTTCGCCATCCTGATGGGGGTCCTCTGGATGGCCGGCATGGCGCTTTATGGGATCGGGGCCAACCGGCTCGGCCGGCTCGGCCCGTCGCTCGGCTGGTCGATCCTGATGTCAAGCATGGTGCTGGTCGCCAACGCCCTCGGGGTCCTGTCTGGAGAGTGGCGGTCGGCCCCTGCTCGAGCCATGCGGCACCTGGCCGCGGGCCTGGTCCTGCTGCTGCTGGCGATCACCGGCCTGGGCTTTGCCAACTCGCTCCAGCAGGAGAACGGCCGCCCCCCTTCGCGAGGGGCGTCGGCCGAAGAGGTTCGTTCTCACGACCCGGCCTCGCCATTCGACGAGCCAACGCTTTTTAATCCCCTTGCTCCGCGCAAACGTTCGCACTGGGCTGATCAATCAGGGCGAGACGGCGCGGGGGCGGCCGAGTCTTGAAAAGGACTCCTCCAACGCAAGCCGGCCGATCGCGATGAATGGATCGGTGTTCCAAACGGCAGCGCGGGCGGACGGGTTTCGGCGCGATCGAAGCCAATCGCGGCGGGCGGGTCGTGGCCGTCCATCCGTCGTTGACCCGGATCGTCGCGGCAGGGAGAATACCAAGGATGCGGCTCAAGCCGCGCCGTATCCAATCCTAGGAGACATGATGACCAAGTTAGTTTTGCTGCGTCACGGCGAGAGCATCTGGAACAAGGAAAATTTGTTCACCGGCTGGCATGACGTGGACCTGTCGGAGCAAGGCAAGGTCGAGGCCAAGCGGGCCGGCGAGCTGCTCAAGGCGGAGGGGTTCACCTTCGACGTCGCTTACACGTCGGTCCTCAAGCGGGCGATCCGGACCGCCTGGATGGCGCTTGACGAACTGGACCTGTTGTGGATACCCGTCGACCGCTCGTGGCGGCTCAACGAGCGACACTACGGGGCGCTTCAGGGGCTGAACAAGGCGCAGACCGCGGCCAAGTTCGGCGACGAGCAGGTTTTGGTCTGGCGGCGAAGCTACGACGTCCCCCCGCCGGCGCTCGAGGAGTCCGATCCCCGATACCCCGGCTCCGATCCCCGGTACGCGGACCTCACCAAGGACGAACTGCCCAGGACCGAGTGCCTCAAGGACACCGTCGCGCGGTTCCTCCCCTACTGGGAGCAAACCATCGTGCCGACCGTGAAGTCGGGCAAGAAGGTGCTCATCGCGGCCCACGGCAACAGCCTCCGGGCGCTGGTGAAGCACCTTGACGGCATCTCCGACGAGGAAATCGTCGGCCTGAACATCCCCACCGGGGTCCCCCTGGTCTACGAGCTGGATGCGGCCCTCAAGCCGATCAAGAGCTACTACCTCGGCGACCCCGACGAAGCCGCCCGCAAGGCCGCGGCCGTTGCGGCCCAGGCCAAGGGCTGACGGCCGGCGTGATCCGTCATTCGGTGATCTCGCGGATCACGCGGCAGGGGTTGCCAGCCGCGAATACGCTCTCGGGAACGTCCCGCGTGACCACGCTTCCCGCGCCGATGACGGACCGCGCCCCGATCTTCACCCCCGGACAGATCACCGCCGCGCCGCCGACCCAGACGTCCGAGCCGATCTCGATCGGCCGGGCGAACTCGTGCTTCCGGCGCTCGGCGGCGTTCATCGGATGCATCGCCGTGTAGATCTGCACCGCAGGGCCGAACATCGTGTGCTCGCCGATCCGCACCTCGGCGACGTCGAGCACCACGCAGTTGAAGTTGAAGAAGACCCGATCCCCGAGCACGATATTCGAACCGTAGTCGCAGTAGAACGGCGGCTGCATCCAGACGCTTTCGCCTCCCGCGCCGAACAGCGCGCGGAGAATCCGCCGCCGCTCGTCGACCTCCCCCTCGCGGGTGGCGTTGAGCGCCTGACACAGATCGCGCGCCCGGTCGCGAGCCTGAACCAGATCGGCGTCGAGCGGATCGTACAACGCCCCAGCCAGCATTTTCTCGCGTTCGGTCGTCATCTCGTCGCAATCCTCGGTCAAAACAACGTGTAGATGAACGGCGCCGCGGCCGTGCTCGACAGAAAGATCAGGACGCCCAGCAAGAGCATCACGACCACGATGGGGAGCAGCCACCATTTCTTGTTCTGCTTGAGAAACGCCCAGAACTCGGCGATCAGGCTTTCGCCTTCCTGTTCGGCGGCGGCCTTCTCGAACTCGGTGCGGGTCGGCGGAGGGGTTTCGCTCATGGCTGATAGATCGCTTGATGAAGGTCGAAGTCGTCAACGCATTAGAACTGCTTGAAGTAACGTCCGGAGTCGGTCGGGGTCGGCTTGGGAGTCCAATAGGATTCGGTCGCGGGCTTTCGCGTCCGCTGAAGCGCATCGCGGCCGATCAGTCGGAAGACCAGCGCGATCGGCGTGAACAGGCCGTAGTACATAACCGCGAGCATCACCAGCGAGACCGTCCAGCCGATCGGAAACGCGAGAATCGTCCAGAAGACGAAGATCCAGCGCAGCCAATCGGGGCGCAGCAGACCCAGCAGGCCCCCCGCGACCGCGAGACCGCCCAGCCCCGCTCCCAGAGCGACATGGCCGCGCCCCAGGACCTCCCATAGCCCGAAGCCGCCGAAGAAGACGAAACAGAGCCCGCCGAACTGCCGGAGGGTCTTGGTCGACGGTTCGAACCGGACGTCGGACCACTGCATGAACGCGAACCTCAACGGCCAACGGTGGAACGAAGCGGAGCCCGACGCCCCGATGGTTTCGTCAATCGAGCTGGAACTGAGACAGATAGCGCTCTCGGACGTCCTCGCCGGCCTTCCGCGCGGCCTCGTCCTTGACGATCACGAAGTCTTCAAGGACCAGGACGTCCATGTCGGTCGCCAGGAAGCAACGGTAGGCGTCCTCCGGCGTGCAGACGATCGGCTCGCCCCGCACGTTGAAGCTCGTATTCACAAGGACCGGGCATCCGGTCAGACGGTCGAACGCCTCGATCAGCCCGTGGAACCGCGGATTACGCTCCGCGTCGACGGTTTGCAACCGGGCGCTGAAGTCGACGTGAGTCACCGCGGGGATCTCCGATCGTACGATATTCACACGTTTGCGAAGGTCCGGGTCCTCCCGCATAGTGCTCAACGATTCGGCGTCTATGGGCGTCCGCCGGTCCTCGCGAACCGGGGCCACCAGCAGCATGTAGGGGCTCTCGTGATCGGCGTCGAACTCGAACCAATCGGCCACCCGCTCCTGGAGCACGGCCGGGGCGAACGGGCGAAAACTCTCGCGGAACTTGATCTTGAGGTTCATCGTCGCCTGCATGGCCGACGACCGAGGATCGCCGAGGATGCTCCGCCCTCCCAACGACCGAGGGCCGAACTCCATGCGGCCCTGGAACCAGCCGACGATCTTACCGTCAGCCAGGAGGCCGGCGACGTGCTCGACCAACTCGGATTCCGACTCGCAGCGCCGGGCCTCGACCCTCTTGGCCGCCAGGAATCCAGCGATCTCGTCGCCGCCGAAGCGCGGCCCGAGGAAGCTCCCCTGCTGCGAGTCGCGGCCGTTGGGCGTCCGCGGCTTTTCGAGGAGCTGATGCCAGACGAACAAGGCCGCGCCCAGCGCGCCGCCGGCGTCGCCGGCCGCAGGCTGAATCCAGACGTCGTCGAAATCCCCCTCGCGGAGCAACCGGCCGTTGGCCACGCAGTTGAGCGCCACGCCGCCGGCCAGGACGAGGTTCCTCGCCTCGGTCCGCCGGCCGACCTCGCGGCCGATCCGAAGCACCGCCTCCTCCGTCACCCACTGGATGCTGGCCGCCAGATCCATGTGCCGCGATTCGAGCGGCGACTCAGGAGGCCGGGGGGGGCCGCCGAACAGGTCGTGGAACCGACGGCTGGTCATGGTCAGTCCCTGGCAGTATTGGAAGTAATCCATGTCGAGCCAGAAACCGCCGTCGGCGCGAAGGTCGATCAACCGATCGAGGATCAAATCCTTGTAGATCGGCCTGCCATAGGGGGCCAGGCCCATCAGCTTGTACTCGCCGCTGTTGACCTTGAAGCCGCAGTAGTAGGTGAAGGCGGAATAGAGCAGGCCGAGCGAGTGCGGGAACGCGATGTGGTCGATCAGCCGGATTCGGGAACCCTCGCCGATTCCGAACGTCGCCGTGCTCCATTCGCCGACGCCGTCGAGCGTGAGGATCGCCGCCCGGTCGAACGGACTGGGGAAGAAGGCGCTCGCCGCGTGACTCTCATGGTGGTCGGTGAACACCAGGCGGGCCCGGTTCTCAGGCCCCAGCGCCCCGCGGATCGTCCGCCGCATGTGCAGCTTGTCCTTGAGCCACAGGGGGATCGCCCGGCGGAAGCTCTTGAAACCCACCGGCGCGTACCCGAGGTAGGTTTCCAGGAGGCGTTCGAACTTCGTCAACGGCTTGTCGTAGAACGCGACGTAGTCGACGTCGGCCGGGGACAGGTTCGCCTCCCGCAGACAGTACGCGACCGACTCGCCGGGGAACGCCGCGTCGTGCTTGACGCGGGTGAACCGCTCTTCCTGCGCGGCGGCCGCGATCCGGCCGTCGACCACCAAGGCGGCCGCGCTGTCATGGTAGAACGCGGAAAGTCCCAGGATCGCGGTCATGCCTGTCCCTGCATTCGATTCGCCCCGCCCGAGGACGCCCGCGACTTCAACGCGGCGCGCGGTCAGAGAGGTAGGTTACCACGACGGCCTCCCTCCGGCCAGTTTTCCGCCACGCGCCCGACCTCGGGCGCAGCCTCGAATCGACTCGGCATGGATCGGCGAGACATGAAGCAACGCTCATCTTGGCGCCATTCGCGCGTCCATAACCTATATAAGATTTTGTGTGCGCATCGTGTGGGAATTCGGCTTTCCCCTCTCGCCTGGCGAGACTCGTGCTCGGCATGGTACAGTGCCACATGAGGGGATTCGCTGCCGTCCGACGGCCAGGTTCAACGCATAACACTACCTAATCTCAAGCGAGTCTGCGACCATGGACAACGCCCTCCTCGATCAGCCAGCCCCTCCCCCGACCCAGCCCCGAAGTCAAAGCGAGCTTTCGATGCTCCTGGCCGCAGCCAAAAGCAATGGCCGCTGGATTATGATCGCCTGCGTCCTGCTCGGCCTGTCCGGGACGGTTCGGCACTGGCGCAGCCTGCAATTCCTGGCCATCGAGAATCAGAGCAAAGAATCGCCCTTCCCATTGAAGAACGTCTCCCACGTCCTGGGGACTTGGCGGGCTCAGGAAGGGGCCGAGGCGACCCTCGATCCCGAGATCGCGCGAATCGCCGGTTCAACCGATCACGTAATCCGGTCGTACGTCGACGACAAGACCGGCGAACGGGTCACGGTGCTGCTGCTGTACGGACCGTCGCAGGCCGTCTGGGCGCACACTCCCGAGGTTTGCTATCCCTCCTCGGGCTTCAACACCGTGATCCCCTCGCGCGAGGTCCAGATCCCCCTGGAAAGCTCTACCCGCACCGTGGCGTTTCGCGAAGCGCTCTACGGCAAAAGCCGGGGAGGGGTGACTGAACTGAGCGAGGTCTATTATTCGTTCCTCAACGCGGGCGTATGGCGATCCGACATGTCCGGGCAATGGAAGCAGTTTCGCTACCATCCGGGGATGTTCAAGATCCAGATCGAACGACACGTCAAAACCGCGGAACTCGGCGACAGTCCGGTGAAGGGACTGCTCTCCCTGCTCGTCGAGGAGATCGAGAACCGGTCGACGTCCCCCGCCGCCCCGTCGACGGCTGTGGCGAAGGCCGCTGGTCGTGAAGCGGACTGACCTGGAACACGACCGGCGCTCGGGTCGAGCGCCGGGATCGAACCCCGGAGGTCGGGGGGACTCGAAGCGACGGCCGTCGTGGATCAGGATTCGACGACGTCTTTCTCTTCGCCGCGCCCGCGCGATCGACCGCCCCAGGACGCCAACCTGACCGCCATGGCGACGAATCCGGCGACCGCGATTCCCACTCCCCCGATCATGAAAATCAAGATGAGGACCGGAATCAGATAGAGCGCCAGGCCGATTTGAACAAGACGAGCAGCCCGATCCCCCGCGCGTGACGGGGACGAGCCGACGGTCGACTCGGAAGGCGACGGCTCGGGAGAACCAGAGCGAGCGGCTCGCGACGACGTCGCCGGAAACGGAGCTATCATAGTCGCCGGCCTTTCATTCACAAATTCAACGCAAGCTCGCCATGGTCGTTCGGAGCTGAATCACCCCACCCATGCTTCCCAGCTCACGTTCCGCCGGTCAATCCGACGATTCGACCCTTGATCGCCCCCGAGTAGCGCGACGCCCTCGGCCGATTCGTTGTCACATCCACGGGTTGCCGACCGTCACATTCTGTCGGACGTCGTGGTCGCGATGTTGATCTAAACCGCCGTGGACTCGATAACCCGCCTATAAAGGCACGACCCCCGATGCCGACGCCTCGTCCCCTCGCATTCATGAACCGAGGTCGTGGTCGAACCCGGACGAGCAAGAGCTTAGGCATAATCAGACGACTCGATCGGCCTTTCAGGAAAAGTGTAGCTCAGCAATCACGCAAGAGAGAACTGTTACTCAAATTCACCATCGAAATTTGAAATCCGAGAGCGTCGATGCACGGGGCGGAACCAACACCTAAGATCAAGAGGGGCAGCGTCTTCTTTTTTCATCGTGAGAGGAAGATCGGCGTCATCCGCGGCTCGCGCCATCCAGAACGTGGCGCCTCGTCCCAGGAAATCAGGCCCTCTGAGAACCGCCGCCCACACACCATGCATCAACGCGTTTTGTGTTTCGTGAACCGAGCGATGAACGACCGACGCTCAGGACATGGATTTAATTTGACGAGATTGAATGGGATTGATTACAGTCTGGCAGAGACGGTTTCAAGGCGAAGCTGTGTCGGCCGACCATTGGCGGCTCAACTCGAATCGATCCCCGAACCGCGCCGTCGGCGAGAGCGTCACTCTGGTTCGGCTTGGCGATCGACTGAATGTTCCTCCCACGACGAACACCCGCGACTGCGGCGAGATTCTCTGTGTTCGACGATCTTCTCCTGAGCGAACGCCGGTTCGGGAGCATCGTCGGATGGAAGTTCATTCTGCTTATCCAACACCCTTGAGTACCCTCTGATGGACACTACCGACAGGAACGATTCGCATTTGCCGGCGCGGTTGCCCGTCTCGTCCTCGCACCTGCCGGCGATGGCTGCGGCTCGTCCCACGTATGAGGTCGCGACCGCGAATTCCGCGGTTCAGATCAGCCCGCAGGGGGTGTTGCGCGGCCTGGCTCGGAACTGGTGGAAGATCCTCCTGATCTGGGGGGCCGTTTCAGCCCCCCTGGTTTGGCTGCTCTACGTTCAGGTCCAGCCGACCTACGAGGCGTACAGTAGGATCCTGGCCGAGCCTACGCGGGAAGGTCTGTTCATCGAACGGCCGACGGCGGGCAACACGGACTCTCACGAGCGTTATATCGAGACGCAGAAGCAAACGATTCTCAACGACCGGGTGCTCAAGACCGCAATCGCCGACCCGGACGTGGCGGAGTTGGATTTCATCAAGAATACGACCACGCCGATCACGGACCTCAAGAAGCAACTCCAGGTCCGGAGCAACGGCAAGACCTACTATATCGACGTCCTCTTTGAATCCACAAATCCTTATGAGTCAGCGACGATCGTCAACTCGGTCGTGAGATCCTACCTGAAATTCAACAGCGAGTATCAGGGAGGAACCAACATCAAGCTTGTAACCGGCCTACAGGATTATCTAAAAGATCTTAAGCTTAAAAAGACAGCGCTTGAGAAGGAGCTTCTCGCGATCGTGGACAAGGGGCTGATCGACACCGCCAGGCTCACCCCCGCCCCAGCCGACCGCAACAGGAGGTCCGCCGACGAGAAGCAGAACGATTCGGCGTCGGCGCCTCCCACCAGGGACGTCACCCTCGAGCAGTATCGCGAGTACAAGGCGAAGATCTTCGACAAGGAATTCGAGTTGAAGATGCTCGAGTTCGAACTCCAAAGGCGGCTGGCGGAGCCCCAGGGTCAAGAATCCGAAATGGGGTTGGGGCTCACCGCCGATCAGCTTAAGGAACGAATCGAGGAAGTGTTCATCAGCGATCCCGAAATCGCCTCGCTGAGGTCGGACATCCTGGCGGCGCAGGATGAAATGGAGCACAGCAGAACCGTGGCGAGACGAGACTCCGACCCGGCCCGCCAGGCCGCTCGGAAGCGATACGAACAGTTGAAGACGACCTATGACCAGCACTGGCGCAAGGATTACGACAAGATTCGCGAGTCGGTGCTCGCCTCGTTGGCCGCCGCCGCCGCCGGCTCCGAACCGACCTCGACGAACACCTTGACGGAGGCTGAGTTGGAGTCGCGGATCAAGTCGGCGAAGCAGGAACTCGCGACGCGCAACGAGCTGTTCCAATCCATGGAGATCGAGCAGAAGACGACGCAGTCCGACACGTACAGGGCCGACCAACTCAAGGCCGACATCGAGACCTTGAGAGACCAGCACGAACAGATCAACAGGAAGCTCGACGACGTGAACTTCATGACCAACCAGGGCGCCGCGCGGGTCGAGTTGATCGACTCCGCCCAGGTCCTCAGGGCGCCGACGAACAACAAGCGGCTCAAGTACATCCTCGTCGCCCCGTGCGCGATCCTGGCTTTGGTGCTCGGGCTGTTCGCGTTGCTCGAGGTCAAGGCGGAGCGCGTGGCCGATCCCGACTCGCTGTCGACGCGGGTGCAGTCGGAAGTCTTCTCACTGCCGCCGCTGCCCATGGCCCGCGCGGCGAACAAGCTGAGCGGC
The DNA here is from genome assembly GCA_937907405.1 of uncultured Isosphaeraceae bacterium. Lineage (GTDB taxonomy): Bacteria > Planctomycetota > Planctomycetia > Isosphaerales > Isosphaeraceae > Paludisphaera. The sequence goes on from CALCIC010000118.1 coordinate 32,700, forward strand.
CCCGGCGAGGACGATCAGATCGACCGCTTCATCCAGCGGCTCGACCATCTGCGATTCGCCATCTGCGGCGACAGCCCGGACGTCGGCCTCGGGCGTTGCGTGCTGATCACGAGCGCGATCGGCGGCGAGGGCAAGACGACGCTGGCGGCGCAACTGGCCGCTCGTTGCGGACACGCCGCGCACACGACGCTCTTGATCGACGCCGACCTGCGGCGCGGCTCGCTCTGCCCCCTGCTCGACGTTCCCGAGGGGCTCGGATTGAGCGACGTGCTCAAGGACGAGGCGAACGTCGAGGACGTCGTCATCCCCGTCCAGGAGGGGACGTTCCACCTCCTCGGCGCCGGGACGCCGGTGGCGGACGCCAGCCGGCTTTTCCAGGGGCGGAACTTCGGCATGCTGATCGCCCGGCTGCGGCAGATGTACGACCTGATCATCATCGACTCGCCCCCTGTGCTTCCGGTCCCCGACGGCCTGATCCTGGGCCGCTGGACCGACGGGGCCGTGCTGGCCTCGCGGTACGACGTCAGCCGGGCCCCTCAGGTCGAGCGAGCCCGACGCCAGTTGAACAACGCCGGCATCCCCGTCCTGGGCACGGTGATCAACGGCATGCGGTCCTCCGACTCGTACTACGGCCGTTATTCCTACAGTCGCGGCCGAACTGGTCCTGGGGATCACGACGAGTCGCCCACGTCGTGATCCCGCGGCGGCGATCGCGGGCAGCCTTTGCAATAGGGCCGCGTGCAAACTAGAGTTTGCCGGAGGCCGCGAGGTCTCTTCGACCGACGGGCGAAGGTCCCGACGGTCGCGTTCTCCGCGTCCTTCGCAATCCGTTCGCGAGGAGTTCATCGTTGGCCCACTTCCCACTTGTCGATCCTCATGTCTCGCCGGCGGATCGGGGCGGTCCCGGGGATCACTCCGCGACGGCGAACCGGCTGGCTTCTCCTTCCCGGCCCTGGCTGCCGACGGCGGTCGTGGGGGGGCTGCTGCTCCTCTGGGCGTACGCGCCGAATTTCAGCTACCTCGTCAACATCTGGAACACCGAGCCGAATTATTCGCACGGCTTCCTAGTGGTCCCGATCGCCGTCATGATCTTGTGGCGCAGGCTCGTAGACTGGAGCAATCACGACTGGTCCTCGTATCGCGCGCCGGTCTGGATCTGGATGCTGCTGGGCCTCTGCCTCGTAGGTCGCGCGATGGCCTACGAATGGAGCTTCCAGTGGTTGGAGACCGCCAGCTTCATCCCCGTCGTCGCATGCCTCGTCCTCGCCCTGGGGGGCTGGCCGCTGCTCGCGCGAGCCTGGCCCGCGATCGGCTTCCTCGTGTTCATGCTCCCGCTCCCACCGTCGATCAACACGCTCGTCTCACTCCCCTTGCAGCGGATCGCCACGATCGGCAGTTGCTTCATGATGCAGCTCTCGGGGCTTTGGGTCGTCGCCGAAGGCAACGTGATCACCCTGGGGACGCCCCACGGCTCCAAGCAGCTTGAAGTCGCCATGGCCTGCAACGGGCTCTCGATGCTGATGACGCTCGCCGCGACCGTGACCGCGACGATCATCCTGATCGACATGCCGAACTGGAAGCGGATCGTCGTCCTGTTGAGCGCGCTGCCGATCGCGCTGATCAGCAACATCGCCCGGATCGTCGCGACGGGCTGGTGTTACTATTACATCGAAGGCGCCCGAGCCAAGGCGCTGGCCCATGATTGGTCGGGATATCTCATGATGCCGCTGGCTTTGGTGCTGGTCGGGCTGGAAATCTGGATCTTGACGTGGTTGTTCGAGGCGGACGAAGAAGCTCAACAGAAGCCCTTGAATTTGGTGAGGTCGAGGTCGTGATCGAACCAGTCTGGGTCTGGGGCGTGCCGTTCGCGCCCATGACGCTTGAACAGACCGTCGAGGCGGTCGACGCCCTGATCGAGAGCCGACGTCCTTCCTATTTCATCACGGCGAACCTCCACTACCTGATGTTGTCCAACCAGAACCCGGACCTCGCGGCCGTCAACGAACGGGCCGCGTTCATCCTGGCCGACGGCGCGCCGGTGGTCTGGGCGGCGAGGAAGCGTCCGACGCCGCTGCCCGAGCGGGTGGCGGGTTCGGATCTGATCTTCCACCTCTGCGACCTCTCGGCGCGAAAGGGCCGCCGGCTGTTCTTCCTGGGCGCGCCGGAGGGGGTCGCCGAGGAGGCGGCGGAGAAACTTCGGAATCGCTATCCAGGGATCCAGGTGGTCGGCACGGAGTGTCCGCCGTTCCGCAAGCCGACCGAGGCGGAACACGACCAGTTGCTCGCCCGCATCCGAGCCGCGAACCCCGACGTCCTCTTCGTGGCGTTCGGCCAGCCGAAGGGGGAACGCTGGATCTTCGAGAATCTCGAACGGCTGGGCGTCCCCGTCTGCGTCCAGGTCGGCGCCTCGCTCGAATTCGCCGCGGGACGGTTCGCCAGAGCCCCGCGGTGGATGCAGCGGACGGGGCTGGAATGGGCCTTCCGGCTCCTCCAGGAGCCCCGCCGACTCTTCTTGCGATACGCCCACAACGCCTGGTTCATGGGACGCATGATCGTCCAAGACTGGAACCGAAGACCAGAATCGCCCCGGATCGCTCGGACGGCGTCTTCCTCGGCTGTCGAGCCTCCTCGGCGACCCGGCTGATTCGTCCCCCTTCCTAGGAAACCGTTGTGAACCCCGCGCCGCCCGCCCGCCCAGCCGTGTTCCTGGACCGCGACGACACTCTGATCGCGAACGTTCCGTACCTGTCCGACCCCGCGGGCCTGCGCCTCCTTCCCGGCGCGCCGGCGGCCCTTGGGCGCCTGCGTCGGGCGGGGTTCGCTCTCGTCCTGGTCACCAATCAATCGGCCGTCGGACGCGGCCTCATCACCGAGGAGCGGCTGGTTGAGATCCACGACGCGTTGCACCGATTACTGGCCGAAGAAGGCGCGGCGCTCGACGCCGTCTACTACTGCCCCGACGCCCCGCGCGGCGACGACCGCACGGTCGTCGAGAACCCCGACCGCAAGCCGGGTCCGGGCATGATTCATCGCGCGACGCGCGAGCTGGGCCTGGATCTCGACGCCTCGTGGATGGTCGGCGACCTGATCAGCGACGTCCTCGCCGGCCTGAACGCGGGCTGCCGAAGCATTTTGGTAGGGTCCAACGCGACGCTCTCGGAACTCCCCGCGCAGGCGGACCGCGCCCGCGTGCGCGTCGCCTCCGACCTCGCCGACGCGGCCGAATTGATCCTCAACGACTCCAACCGGCGTCTTCATCCACGCGAGGAACTCGCCCGATCATGATCGCCTCATACGAGAACGTAAACGAGTACGAAGCCGATGCCGTCGCGCCGTCGCGGATCGCCTACCTCGTCAACGTCTACCCCGTGACCAGCGCAAGCTTTATTCGTCGCGAGCTCATGGAGATGGAGGCGCAGGGCGCATCGGTCTCCCGGTTCGCGCTGCGTCGTTGGGACACTCCGCTCGTCGATCCGATCGACCTGCAGGAAGAACGAAAGACCCGCGCCGTGCTCGAAGTCGGCGCCTTGGGTCTGGCCGGCGCGGTCGTCGCAACGGCCTTCCGGCGCCCAGGCAAGTTCGCTCGGGCCCTGGTACAGACATGGCGGTTGGGCCGACGGGGGAGCGGGTCCAGTTCCAGTCGCGGCGTCGCTAGACACTTGATCTATCTGGCCGAGGCGTGCGTGCTGCTCGACTGGCATCGTGAGCAGGGCACGGACCATGTACACGCCCACTACGGGACCAACTCGGCCACCGTCGCACTCTTGTGTCGGATTCTCGGCGGCCCGCCGTACAGCTTCACGGTCCACGGCCCCGAGGAATTCGATCAGCCGTTGGCTTTGGGGCTCGACCTCAAGATCCATGACGCGGCGTTCGCCGTCGCCATCAGCGAGCATGGGCGGAGCCAGCTTTGCCGGTGGGTTCCCTACGATCAGTGGTCGAAAATCAAGGTCGTCCGGTGCGGCCTCGACCCCATGTTCCTGGACGCGCCGCAGATCCCGTTGCCCGAAGCGCCTCGGCTGGTCTGCGTGGGGCGGTTCGCCGAACAGAAAGGGCTTCCCGTCCTGATCGAAGCCGCGGGCCGGCTGCGCGCCGAGGGCGTCGCCTTCGAATTGACGCTGGTCGGAGACGGAACGCTGCGCGGCGAAATCGAAGCCCTGATCAAGCGCTATCGGCTGGAAGACTGCGTCCAGCTCGTCGGCTGGAAGAGCAACGCCGAGGTTCGTGATTTGATCACCGAAAGCCGCGCCCTGGTCCTGCCGAGCTTCGCCGAGGGCTTGCCCGTGGCGATCATGGAATCGCTGGCCCTGGGGCGCCCCGTGATCAGCACCTGGATCGCCGGGACCCCCGAACTGGTCGAGCCCGGGGTCTCCGGGTGGCTCGTCCCCCCCGGCTCCGCCGAAGCCCTGGCCTCGGCGATCCGTGATCTGCTCGACACGCCCCTCGACGAACTCGAACGGATGGGGAAACAAGGCGCGGAGCGCGTCGCCGAGCGGCACAACATCGCGATCGAGGCCCGCAAGCTCAGAGACCTGATCGGCCGAGTCGATCGACGGACGCAGGCCGCCCAATCCCCCTCACTCGTTACCAATGCATGACGTAGCCGCCGTCGACGTTGATCGTCTGCCCCGTGACGTTGCCGGCCGCCGGAGAGGCGAGGAAGACCGCCATCGCGGCGACGTCTTCCGGCGTCTGCCAGCGTCCCAGGGGAACCAGCGCCTTGACCTTCGATCCGGCCCATTCCTCATACGATGGAATCGAGACGCCGCCGCCCGCCCCCCCCTGCCCTTGCCGATCGGCCCAGGCCTGGTACACCGAGCGGTTGAGGGCCGTCTTGATCATCCCTGGGCAGATCGAATTGACCCGGACGCCGAACGGCGCGAGGTCCTTGGCCGCGCACTGGGCGAAGTTGATCAGCCCAGCCTTCGAGGCGCTGTAGGGCGGGTCGGTCTGCGAGCCGATCTGGCCGGCGACCGACGCCACGAACAGGAGCGTGCCCGCCTTCGCATCGGCCATTCGCGGGGCGAAAGCGTGACCGACGTTGGCGGCGCCGATCAGGTTGACTCGAAGCACACGGTCCCAGTCGCCGGGGTCGAGCTCCCAGAACGGGAAGCCGAACTTGCCCGATCCGACGCCCGCGGCGTAAACCACATGGTCGCAACGCCCGAATCGGTCCCAGAGGTCGTCGACCGCGCGACGGATCGAATCAAAGTCGGTCGCGTCGACCACCAGACCGACGCAAGAAATCCCCGACGCCTCCTCCAAGCGACGGGCCTCGGCCGGGCCTTCGGGGTCTCGATCGAGGATCGCGACACGCGCGCCTTCAGCGAGGAATCCGGAGGCGACGGCGAGGCCGATCCCTCGGGCGCCTCCCACGACGACGGCGACGTCCCCGGCTAGGTGAAGATCCATGACGATCGCTCCCGGACTTCAAAGGTCGACTCGACGGGGTTTTCACATGGTATTCGGCCAACCCGTCCCTGGCGGCCGACTCGTCCCATCCCGGGGCTTCGTCGCTCGCAACCGAGGCGGAGAATGAATCGGCGGAATCCGTGCGCGGATGGATCCTCATGACGCGCCCCGCGATCAGCCGAGCCCGACGGGCGCCAAGGGCTTGGTCCGGATGTCCGTCTCCTCATTGGAGCCGGGCTCCCAGGCCGCCGCGGAACACGAAGAAGGGCGGATCCGAGAGGCTGGCCGCGCCGATCTCCCCCAGGAGATGAAGCACCGGGCGGCCGGATCAATTTCCCAGGGGCGGACTTGCCTCGGTTCGACGTCGGGGATTCAATGGAGATCCTTCCCTGGCTCATGATCGGCGGGAACTTCGGGTATTCGAGCGGCCGGGGGGCTTCCGACCGTCACGCCCAGCCTTATAAATCCCATAATACCGTACTGCATTCGTGGCTGTAGCAACAACTCCCTTCTTGGGCCGTGCATATGAAACTTCTCGTCGTTGTAGTTTGTTATCGCGTCCCCGACCTCACGATCGATTGTCTGCGGTCGTTGAGTGGGGAGATCGACCGCGTTCCCGACGCCCGGGTGGCGGTCTGCGAGAACGGCAGCGGGGGTGACGCCGCCGACCTTCTGAGACGGGCGATGGACGAGAACGGCTGGGGATCGTGGGTCGACCTGACCGCCGTCGAGGTCAACCACGGTTTCTGCGGGGGGAACAACCTGCTGATCCGCCCCGCCCTCGAATCGGACGACCCACCCGAATACGTGCTCTTGCTCAACCCCGACACGATCGTCCAGGAACACGCCCTCGACGCGCTGGTCGACTTTATGGACGCCCACCCCAAGGCGGGCGTCGCCGGCAGCCAACTCCTGTCGCCGGAGGGGGTGATCCAGGCTTCGCCGTTCCTGTTCCCTGGCGTCGGCTCGGAATTGGACCGCGGCTTGCGGGTCGGGGTGCTCTCGAAGCTGCTGTCGGGCCGATTGAAGATCGATCACTCGCGACCCAACCGGGCCGAATGGCTCTCCGGGGCGAGCATGATCTTACGGACGTCGATGCTGCGAGGCGTCGGCCTGCTGGACGAAGGCTTCTTCACGTACTTCGACGACGTCGATCTCTGCTTGAGGGCCAGGCGGGCCGGCTGGGAAGTCTGGTACGCCCCCGAGAGCAAGGTCGTCCACCTGGAGGGAGCGTCCTCGGGCATCAAGGGGTCTACGATGCAAAAGCCGAAACGACGGCCGGCATACTGGTTTCAGGCCCGTCGTCGGTTCTTCCTGAAGAATTACGGCAAGCTTTACACGGCCCTGGCCGACGCCGCCTTCCTCGGCGGTTACGCGACCTGGCGGCTGCGACGCCTGATTCAGGGCAAGCCGGACCTGGACTCCCCGAATTTCCTCGCCGATTCGTTTCGCAACAGCGTATTCCGCACTGGCTTCGAGCTGCGAGACGTGGAGAGCCCGACGACGGCCGCCCCCGCCGCCGTTCCGACCAACGCCGCCTGAGCAGGAGCCCGACGTAGTTTCAGGACGCCGGCGCGTCCCCGGCCGCGATCGGCCCCCGGAAATCAACAATGCGGCTTCGCTTGCCGGAGATTCTGCCCAGCCAGTACCGCAACAAGCCAAGGGCGCTCGGGATCCTGCCGACCACGATGAAAAAGGCGAAGAGCCGAGCATCGGCCGGACTCCACCCTCTCGCTCGCCGGTAATAGCGGCTGACCCGCCAGAACAGCAAGGCGTAACCTGCGAACAACAAGGCGAGACTCGCCCCGCGGGTCGGCCAGGCGAGCGCCAGACAGACGATCGGCGCGACGAGGCCCCAGACGATGATGCTCCGGGTTTCGCGGACGTAGTGGCGTTCGGGAGGACGACCGTGCATGGCGGCGCCCTCCGCGAACGCATGGCCGGCTCGCGCCGTCCGCTTCCACCACTGGCGGAAACGCGTCATGGCCATGTCATGAAGCGCCATCTCGGCGTCGATCCGGAAGATCTTCCAGCCGTTTTGACGAAGACGGACGCAAAGCTCGGGCTCTTCGCCGGCGATCAACTCGGGGTTGAAGCCGCCGACCTGTCGCAAGGCGGCCACCCGCATCATGGCGACTCCGCCGCAGGCTTTCGCCTCGCCCGTCGGGGTGTTCCACTCGAGATCGGCCAGGCGGTTGTAGACGGTTCGCTCGGGATGGCGCTCGCGTAAGCGGCCACAAACGGCCGCGGATTCTGGCCACGCGTCCAGATCGCGACGGGCGCGGTCGATCCAGCCCTCGGCGATCTCGCAATCACCATCGACGAACTGGACGTATTGAACCTCCGGCGCGACCGCGAGCAGACGTTCAACTCCCTCGTTCCGCGCCCTGGCCGCCGAGAACGGCCGCGACAGATCGAGCTCGACGACCTCGACGCCCAAGCCGCGCGCCATCTCGACGCTGCCGTCCCGCGATCCGGAATCGACGTAAATCAGTACCAGGCCGCGATCAGCGACCGAGTGCATGCACCGCCGCAGCCGCTCTCCCTCGTTTCGACCGATCGCCACGACGCCGACTTGACTCATGAAATCCAGTTCACCGTAAAATCCTGGTGCCCCCGCCCGGTCCGGCTTATTGTAGCGAAACCAAAGCGCCTCGATCAACATTCGGCGGCGACGGCTTCCTCTTCGAGTCCGCGCGCTGATCACCGGAGGAGCGACGCCCGATCAGGTTTGACACAAAGCCCAAGGCGACTCGTAGATGCCTGTAATTGACACCGGCCGTCCTCAGGCTCGCCTGATACGCCGAGGCTGGAAAAGAACGGACGCACCGAACACCCCAAACTCACTCATGCTGTCAATCGTCCCACGATTCCAATGAGTGAGATTGACTTATCCACAGCAATTGGGATGCCGCGTTCTATGATTAGGAAGGACAGATGAAGTCGAGGAGCTTGTTCTCCAGCGTTGAATCCGAGGGCCCGGCCGGCTTCGAGGCCCGCGCAAGTCGTCTTTATTTTGGAGAGTCCAGCCTGTATGTTCGGACGTGATCCGAACGCCGAGTCGACTGGGTTCACGACTACGAATCGGCGCCGGGTTTGGAAGGAATCCCTCCCGATGCTTGGGCCGACGTCCTCATTCGCTTGGTTTTCAAACGTCAGCCCGTGAATTGCTAGGCTCGACGTCTGATGAGGACGACCGACCGCGCGGTTTGACCGTCCTCCGGCGGACGCCGGTCCCCTATCTCAACCTAACCTTCGAACTGGAATAGCACCTGGTCATGATTCAAACCGAAAAGACGCTTGAATCTCGTCCGTCCGAGCCTCGATCCGGTTCGTCGAAAGACGGCGAACCGTGGCGCGAGGCGGCCGACGTCCACGGGGACCATGCGCCCGAGTGCGTGATCAAGCCCACCTCGGGGTGGATCGCCATCGACTGGCAAGAGATCTACAACTACCGCGAGCTTCTCGTCTTCTTCATCTGGCGCGACGTCTCGACGCGCTACAAGCAGACGATCCTGGGGCCCGCCTGGGCGATTCTTCAGCCGCTGATCATGCTGGTGATCTTCACATTCGTGGCGTCGTTCACGGGGATCAAGGGCCCCATGGACCTGCCGCCCCCCGTCTGGATCTTCGCGGGCTTGATCCCCTGGGCGATTTTCTCTCAGGGAATGCCGGCCTCGGCGAACAGTCTGATCAACTCGCTGAACATGGTCACCAAGGTGTATTTCCCTCGGGTGTTCCTCCCGGTCACGGCCGCCGCGGTGTTTCTGGTCGACGCCGTGATCACGCTGCTGCTCTATGGCGGAATCATGCTCTACTATCAGGTCGCGCCGCACTGGACCATCGTCTTCGTGCCGGTCTTGGTCGTGCTGACGCTGATCGCCACTCTCAGTTTCGGCATCCTGCTCTCGGGGTTGACCCTCTTCTATCGCGACTTCAAGCACCTGATCCCGTTCCTCGTTCAGATCATGACGTACGTCACTCCGATCTTCTACTCGATTTCGGACCTGCCGTCGAATCGTCAGTGGATCCTCTGGATTCTCTCCATCAATCCGATGTTCGGCATCGTCGAGGCCTTTCGCTCGTGCATTCTCGGCACGCCCATGTACTGGACTTGCTTTCTGATCTCAAGCGTCACGGCCGTGGCTCTGTTCGTCTTCGCGGTCTTCTACTTCCGACGCACCGAACGCATGTTCGCCGACTACGTCTGACGATCATCGCCGATCCGTGTCAACTCGACCCGCCCTGACACCCTTTTGGTTCCACGCGAATTTCCAACATGAGCCGTCCGATCATAAGCATCAACAATCTGAGCAAGCGTTACGTCCTTCGTCACAGCGTCGGTCGCGAGCGGATTTACGGCGACTTCGGGTTCTCGCTGCGCGGCTCGGTGTCCGAGGCGCTGTACTCCGCAAGGCGATTCTTCCGCGCCGGCGCGACGACCGACCGCGTGACCAGGAAGTCGGACTTCTGGGCGCTGCGCGACGTCGAGTTCGACGTGGAGCGAGGGAAAGTGGTCGGGCTCATCGGACGCAACGGCGCCGGCAAATCGACCATGCTCAAGATTCTCAGCCGGATCGTCGACCCGACCACCGGTTCGATCCACCTCCGCGGACGAGTCGCCTCGCTGCTGGAAGTGGGGACGGGCTTCCATCCCGAATTGAGCGGCCGCGAGAACATCTACTTGAACGGCGCGATTCTGGGGATGAAGCGAGTCGAGATCCGCCGCAAGTTCGACGAAATCGTGGCTTTTTCCGAGGTTGAGCAGTTCCTCGACACGCCGGTGAAGCGTTACTCGTCGGGCATGTTCGTTCGCCTGGCGTTCGCCGTGGCGGCCCACCTTGAGCCGGAGATCCTGATCGTCGACGAAGTGCTCGCCGTGGGCGACTACTCGTTTCAGAAGAAGTGCCTCGGCAAGATGCGCGACGTCGCCTCGGGCGACGGACGAACGGTCCTGTTCGTCAGCCACAACATGGGGGCCTTGAGCCAGCTTTGCGACGAAGGCGTGCTGCTGGAAAACGGTCGGGTGACGATGATCGGCCCGGTCGAGTCGGTGGTCAAGAGCTATATGAAGAGCGGAGTGGGCTCGAACGCCGCCGCCTCCGAGTTCCCCGAAGACCCCGCCAAGGACGGTCAGTTCCTCTCGGTCGAGGTACTCCACCAGGACGAAGGCCACGCCTCGGATTTCACCTGCGACGAACCGATCAAGCTCCGGTTTCGATACAAGGTGCGCCGGCCGATCACGGAAAGCTATCTGACCTTCTACCTTCAGAACCAGGAAGGCACCCGCGTCCTCTACTCCGACGTCCGCGACCTCGATCAAGAGATCCCCGAGCGGATCGGCGTGGGCGTCCACACCTTCGACGTCACCATCCCCCCCCGCCTCCTGGGGGCGACGACCTATCTGCTGACGGTCGGCAGCGCGGGCAAATACGCGGGCGTGATCGATCACCATTACGACTGCTGCGAATTCACTCTCCGCGACCTGGCCATTCAGGATCAGTCCCGGCCCGGCGTCCTCAGCATCCAACTTCCCTGGAAACACGAGGAGACGCCCCTCGCCGAAGTCGCCAACTGAGGTTCGACCCGGAAGGGGGCGGGCTCGGCGACCGTCGCTCTTGATCGTCGTCCAACAATCCGGTACACAAGGCGGCGGAGGATCGCCCGGCGCGCCGTTCGACGGTCCCGCCGCACCGCACCGCGCCGAGCCGGCTACGGCTCGCCATGCAAGGAGGCATGACCGGAATGTTCCACAACCCCGTCTTGGTCGTCGGCGACGTCATGCTCGATCGACACGTCCACGGCCAGGTCCGGCGGATCTCGCCGGAGGCGCCCGTACCGGTCGTCAGCTTGTTGGGCGAGGTTCAGACGCCCGGAGGCGCCGGCAACGTCGCCGCTGGACTCGCCGGCCTGGGCTGCCGCGTCACGCTGGCAGGGTTGATCGGGACCGACGCGGAGGGGGAGCAGCTCAGGCAGGTTTTGACCTCCAAGGGAGTCGAGCGGCTCGACCTCGTCGACCATCCGGATCTGACGACCGTCAGCAAGACCCGCATTCTCTCCGACACCCATCAGCAGCTCGTGCGGCTCGACCGCGACGGCGACCGCAGCCGTTTCGCGGCGCTCGACCAACTCTTGCTCGATCGGGTCCTGCCGTTGATCGACGACCAAACCGCCGTGGTGCTCGCCGATTACGAGAAGGGCGTGATCACCCCCCGAGTCGCCCGGGAGATCATCGGCCGCTGCCGAGACCGCGGCGTCCCCTGCGTCGTGGACCCCAAGAAGACCGATTTCTCCGTCTACGCCGAGGCGGCCGTCGTAACCCCGAACCTGATGGAGGCCGAGCGGGCGATCGGCCGCGCCCTGACCGACGACGAAGCCGTGGGGATCGCCGCCGGCCAGCTCCGCGACCGACTTCAAACGGACGCGATGCTGATCACCCGAGGCCCCGACGGCATGACCCTCTGCGTCGCCGGCGACATCCATCACGTCCCCGCGCAAACCCGCAACGTGGCCGACGTCACCGGAGCCGGCGACACCGTGGTGGCCGTTCTGGCGGCCTGCCTCGGCTCGGGAAGACCGATGCTGGAAGCCTGCCGGATCGCCAACGCGGCCGCCGGGATCGCCGTCAGCCACCCCGGTACGTACGTGGTCCAGGCCGCCGAGTTGGAAGCCGCCTGGAACGGGACGTCGCCGAAGATCCTGGATCGAAACGCCGCGCGTCGACGCCTCGACGAGGCCCGCCGCCGAGGCCGCAAGATCGTCTTCACCAACGGCTGCTTCGACCTCCTGCACGCCGGCCATCTCGCCTGCCTGGAAGGCGCCAAGCGGCTGGGCGACCTCCTGGTCGTCGGCCTGAACTCCGACTCATCGGTGCAAGGCCTCAAAGGAGACACCCGCCCCGTCATCGGCCAGACCAACCGCGCCAGCCTCCTGGCCGGCCTCGCCTGCGTCGACGTGGTGATCGTCTTCGACGAAGAAACCCCCGCCGCGCTGATCGAGCTTCTCGAGCCCGACGTCCTGGTCAAGGGGGGCGACTACACCATCGACCAAATCGCCGGCGGCGATCTCGTGCTCAGCCGCGGCGGCCGGGTCGTCGCCCTCCCCCTCGTGGCGGGACTCAGCACGACGGCCATCCTCGGTCGAAACACCAGACCAGACGTCGCCGCACAACCGCGGGGCATGTTCAGGATCTCGGAACACAACCCCCGCCCCATCCCGACGGCGGGATCGCCGGACTCGGCGTTCTGATCGTGACGGGGAAGAAACAACGATCTGCAGAGCGACGGACGTCCAGAAAGCGGGCGGGATAAGCTCAGATGGATGGCGGCTGGGTCAGGGCCGAAATCGACCGTGCCCGACGAGTCCAAGGCGACCGCGTAGCCGTTACTCAAAACGGCTCCGCCGATGCTCACGGCCCAATTCACCGCCCCGCATGGCCTCGGCCGTCCCGATCGGGTCGTGATCGGCGCCGTCCAGCCGCGGGCGCGCCTCCGCTGGTCGAGGTGAAAAACGTTCGCCAGGCACGAGAGGCGCCCACGGGCGAAACCCCAAAAAGTTGGTGTTTTCGAACATCAGGAACGTTTTGGGGCTTTACCCTACATTGATTCTAAAAATCGACGCCGCACGACACAATGGTTGACGGTTTGAAAACCTCATGCTAAGCTGTGCCTGCTTAATGTCCGACCTGTGTTTGTTTCAAGTATCCGCAGACGTTGCCGAAGCCCATGATTCGTGGCGACCGCCGCAGTTGCCGTGTAGCCTCCGAGAACATCAGCCAGGCATCCCACACTGGAGATCCCGCACCGATGAACTCCCTGTCTCCATCGTCGCCGACGTCTTTGCCCTCAGAGCCGTATGAGGCGACGATGATTACTCAGGATGAGCTTCCGTTGCAGACTTCCCTCGCACTTCGACCGGCTTGGTTCACGGTCGAGGCGTTCGAGTTCGCCGTCAAGCGAACGATTGACGTCGTTGGCGCCTTGACCGGCCTCCTGCTTTTGGCGCCCGTGATGCTCGCGGTCGCGCTATTGATCCACCTGAAGATGCCCGGGCCTATCCTTTTCCGTCAGTTGAGGCGAGGCTATCGAGGACGGCTCTTCTGGGTCATCAAGTTTCGGACCATGGTCGTCGACGCCGAGCAAAGGCTCGACAAGCTGGAGGACGCCAACGAATCGCAGGGGGGCGTCCTGTTCAAGATTGAAAACGACCCGCGGGTCACCCCGTTGGGGCGGTTCCTCCGTCGCTCGAGTCTCGACGAGTTGCCCCAGTTGATCAACGTCCTCCGAGGCGAGATGAGCCTGGTCGGGCCCCGTCCTCTCCAGATTCGCGACAGCGAGTTGCTTCAGTCGCTGAACCCCGAGGCCTACCGGCGTCGCCTGCAGGTTCTGCCAGGTCTGACAGGCCCGTGGCAGGTCGGCGGCCGCAGCGCGGTCGACTATTCCCAGATGCTCAAACTCGATCTTGATTATGTGGACAACCAATCGTTGAAGCGTGATCTCTGGATCATCCTGCGTACCTTCGTCGTCGTGCTCGCCGGCAGAGGCGCGTGCTGAGAACGGTCGTCTCATCCTGGATCTCTCAGTCCCCCTGCTCTCTCCCCTTCCTGGCTTCTGGACCCTCAAGGTCCAGAAGCCGATTGCGTTTCGGGGCCGACGACCGGTTCAGGATGCGCCGGGGAGCAGCTTCAGGATCTTTTGCCAGCGGGTCTCACGCTCGTTCTGGAGAGTGACGATCCGTTGGTTGAGCCAAAGCATGACGTCGCGATCCTTCTCGCCACCCGCTCCCGTGGTCTCGCCCGAGCGTTTCACGGGACCGCCGGCAGGCGATGAAGATGAAGCGGCGGGGGCGGTCGCCGTCCTGGCCGCCGCGACGTCCGTGGGAGACGGCGAGGTTCGCGTCGCGGGCGACGGCGAGGCCACCGGCGCCTTGAAGGGCGCGGGCGCGGATGCGGCGGAAGGCGTCACGACTTCCTGAACGGCGGGAGAAGGCGACAGAGCCGCAGTCGCCCCCATCGCCTCCGCATTGGCTCGTTCTTGCTTGTAGGCGGCCAGTTCAAGCTTGACTTCTTGGAACTCGCGGGTCACCTCGCGCAGTTGATCGAGTTCCTGGCGAATCTGGTCCATCTGCTCGCGTTGAAGCGTGCCGAACATCTCGACGAGCATCCCCATGGCGTTCTGGAACTGGTCGAGCATCTGCTGCTGCATCATCCCGAACTGGTTCACCAGTGGAACGAGCACTGATGCTTCAACCTCCGCCTTGTCGCCTCCAGGGGGGTAGAACCCGGCCCCCGCCGACCCCGCCGAAGGCAGCAGTTCGGTTCGTGCGATCGGCGGTCCGAAGGAGAGCGGCGCGAGCGTGGTCGAAGCCGGCCATGGCGTCTTTCCTGATGCTGAGGCCCCGCCGAGGTCGTCGGAATTCTGCGCCGCAAGGGCCGACCCGGACTCGCGAAGCGACAGAATGCGGCCCTGAGGCCGCGGCCCGCCGTCCGAGGCCGCGCCCGGGGGGGCGGAATCGAGCTGATCATCGAAGAACCGACTTCGGACGCGGATGCGATACCGGCCGATCTTGACGAGATCGCCGTCGGCGAGGAGGGCGTAACGCACCGAGGCGTTGTTGACGGCGACGCCGTCGCTGCCGAGCAAGTCGATGATCCATAATCCCACCGAGGTCCGCAGCAGACTGCAATGAAAGGGGGATACGCTCGGGTCGGCGAGCCGAAACTTACAACCGCTCGCCGATCCCACCAACGACATGACCCGATTCATCGGCCAGACCGCCGCTCGGGAGGGGCCGTTGAGGAATTCGAGCGACACCTCGGGCCAGGGGGACGGCCCGTACGACTTGGCCACCAGCGGAACCACCTCCGGCAGCGGATGCCCTCCCCTTTCATTGTAAATCGGACGACC
>CALCIC010000119.1 GCA_937907405.1 uncultured Isosphaeraceae bacterium
ACTCTTTCCCTACACGACGCTCTTCCGATCTATCTCCAGGTCGTCGATCTCGCCGCTGAATCGCGGCCAGTAGAAGACCGGCACTCGTCCCATGTAGAAGAAGTTCGATCGCGCGTCGTACCGCCAGACCTGTTCGGGCCCGGCGTCGCCGCCGTCGGGGGTCTGAATCACCTTACCGGTGGTGGGATCGGTGGCCGCCGTGGTCCGCTGCGTCAGATCGATCGAGCGGTTGTAGATCCTGTACGCCGGATCGGGGAACCGGCTTCCCGTCGAGGTCGCCCGATTGGCCCGGATCTCGGGATTGGTTCCGAGGACCATCGTGCCGTCAGGCTGCATGACGGGGGACCGAAACTGCTCGATCCGGTCCGACTTGACCTTCATCGGGCTGATCAAGGTGGGGGCGAACAGGTCGAGCTCGGCGTCGAGCATGACGAACCGGTCGGTGACGAAGTCGTAATAGGCGCGGGCGGCGCGGACGGTCTTCTGATCGGCCTTGCCGGCGAACTTGTTGGCGTCCTGGCGGAAGATCACGTTGCCTTCCAGGTACACCTCCATGGGCTGATCGGGGCTCTCGATCTGCTCTCCCTGGGCGCCGATCCGCATCTGGCCCTTCTCGGGATCGGGGGTGCGCCAGATCACCGCGCTCTCGGCCTCGATGTCGATGGTCCCGAACTTGGGGTTGGTGCTGACGATGGTGAGCCCGCCGCGGTAGATGACCGTCCGCACGCCGTTGCTGGGCTCAAGCGCCTTGGCGTCGGTCGGCCGGCCGCTCCGAGGGAAGATCATCGTAACCCGCTGGCTTCCCGGCATGACCGGCGCGCGAAGGCCCGGCGCGGGAGGGGGTGCTTCCGGGTCCTGGGGGGGGACGCCGTCCTCGTCCTCGTCGTACTCCTCATCCATCGGCGGCGCCGCGCGACCGGGCCGGTCGGAACGGAGAGGGGGCGCGGGCTCGGTTTCGAGCTCGCCCGGCAGCGGTTGCAGGTTCGGCGGGAGATCCTCGCCGTCGTCCTCGAGCGGCTCGGTCATGGCGGGCGCGTCGTCGGTCTCCATGTCCGGCAAGTCCGGCAAGGGGTCCGCTTCGATCGGCGGCAGCTCGATGCCCGGCGGTTCGTCGGCCGGTCCGGGGTCGATCGGGTCGGAGTCGCGACGGCCTCGGGCCTGCGCCCTCTCGACGGCGGGGTCGCGCCGCGCGCCGCCGGCCGGCTGTTCGACGGTCGCCGCGGTCTCGACGACGGCTTCATCGCGGGTCGATTGTTTCGCGCTGATCGCCGCCATCGAGGCGACCAGATCGGCCGGAAGCTCACCGGGGGCGTCGCCGGCCTGAGTCGCCGTCGCGGCGGGAGTATCGACCTTGGCCGAGAATCCGCCGCGGTCGACGATCGCCAGTCCCTCGGGGGGGGCCGTCAACGTTTTCAGCCCGGCCGCGGCGTACGGCTTCAGCCGCACCTCGCGGGTGGTGCGCAGCGTGAGTCGGCCTTGCTTGCCGGGGTGGTCGTGGTCGCTGGTGAGGCGGACCTCCCCCTCGGCGTAAATCTCGGCCTGGTAAACGCTCCCCTCCGGGCGCGTCTGCTGGGTGATCCGTGTGACGATGCTGCTCGCCCGCAGACCTTGCAACCCGTGCAGGGCCGCCGCCTTGCCGGAGAGAACCACCCACCTGCCGTCGGGCGCATCCCAGACGATGATCCGCTCGGCCGCCAGGTCGATCGGGTCGGTGAGACCCTCGACGCCGGCGGTCGGATCGTCGGCCGCCGCGGCGACGCCGCGCGCCCAGATCGCAAGGATGAATCCCAACCACACGCGGAACCGCGCGGGACCTTTGGGTTGGTCGTGCTTACGCACGCTGCCTCCCGAGATTCGACCGACGTGACGGATCGGACGGCCTTCCTTGGCCGAGCCGCGATCGCCCCGAGGTTCGTCGTCTCCCAAACCGAACCGCGTTCGTAGATGAGCGCCGACCATCTGGCTCGGCGTCGAAAACTACGCGTTTCCCCGCGGTTTCGCCCGGATTCAGGCGACGGATGGGAGCGGGGATCGAGTTCAGAGATGAGAACGATGGGACGATCGTCGGGGAAGGTAGCCGGTCTGCCCCCATCGGTCAAGGTCGACAAGACCGATTGGGGCGCCGTCGAACCGGTCTCATCCGTGGGGCCGCCGTCCGCGATCAATCGACGTCGAGCAAGGGGACGTTCCAGTAGGCGTCGCTGAGGAACCGCGACCAGCTCGCGATCCGGATGGTCGAGGAGTCGTACAGCGGCTTCCAGGTCGGCCGGAACGGGGGGCGCCGGAGCTTCATCGCGGCCTCGTCGGGGGTGCGGTTCGCCTTCCGAGAATTGCAGGCGACGCAGGCCAGCACGCAGTTCTCCCAGGTCGTCTGGCCGCGCTGGGCGCGGGGGACGACGTGGTCGATGGTCAACTCCTCGGTCCCCGGCTTCGATCCGCAATACTGGCAGGTCGCGTGGTCGCGCTTGAACAGGTTGCGTCGGCTGAACGTGACGGTGTTGAATCGGGGCCGGTCGTGGCGCGTGAGGGTCAAGACCTCGGGGACCCGCATCCGGAACCGGACGGTGCGGATGAACGGCTCGTCGTCGCGCGGCGCCATCTTCGCCCAGTCGGCCCAGGAATAGAGCTGGAAGTCGTCGGGATCGACGACGTGCGCCGCCTGGTTCCAGAGCAGCACCAGCGACCGCGCCACCGTGGCGACGTGGACGGGTTGCCAGTGCCGGTTGAGCACCAACGTAGGCCGTTGTAGTACGCTTACCCCCATGATCGAGGCTCTCCACTCACGCCGTGGTTGCGAGGAGGACGAACACTGCGTCATTCATCAAAGGCGAAGCCCGGGCCGCGTCTCATCATACCCGAACGACGGGGCGTTTCCGCAACGGGCTTCTCCGGTAGACCGGCGTCTCCGCCTCTCGAAATCGAGAAGACTTTCCGAATCGCGCCTCACGAACTAAATTAATCGACACGCCGCGCCCTCGGTGGTTCACGCCGGGCGGGTCCGTTTCACCTGGAGGTCGTTCATGTCGCTCAAGGCTGAGATCATCTCGATCGGCAGCGAACTGGTCAGCGGGCAGAGTCTCGACACCAACAGCCGATGGTTGAGCCAGGAGCTGGGCGCGCTGGGGATTGCGACGGCCTTCCACACCACCATCGGCGACGACCTCGACGACAACGTGGCCGTCTTTCGGGCGGCGGCCGACCGCGCCGACCTGGTGCTGACGACCGGCGGCCTGGGGCCCACGCAGGACGACCTGACGCGCGACGCCCTGGCCCGCGCCGCGGGCGTCGGCCTGCGCGAGGACCCCGACTCGTTGGCCGCGATCGCCGCCCTGTTCGCCCGACGACACCGGACCATGGCCGAGCGGAACCGCGTCCAAGCCCTGTTCCCCGAAGGCGCCGAGCCGCTGCCCAACGCGATCGGCACCGCGCCGGGGATCTGGATGCGGGTGGGGCGGGGGATGTTCGCCTGCATGCCGGGCGTCCCCTCGGAGATGCGGTTGATGTTCACCGATCAGGTGGTCCACCGGCTTCGCGGCCTGGGGTGGATCGAGCGGATCTTCGTGCATCGCAAGATCTCGCTGTTCGGCCGGGGCGAGTCGGACGTCGAGGCCGACGCGCTCGACCTGACCGCGCGCGGCCACGTGCCGGAAATCGGCATCACGGTCCACGACGCGACCATCAGCTTCCGGATTCGAGGGGAGGGCTCGACCGTCGATGAAGCCTGGAGACAGACCGACGAGGCCGTCGCCCTGATCCGCCTCCGGTTCGGCCCGCTCGTGCTCGGCGAGGGGACGACCGACGTGGCCGACGCGCTCGTCGCCGAGCTGGCGCGCGCCGGCGCGACGCTGGCCACCGCCGAGTCGTGCACCGGCGGCCTCGTCGCTCATCTCATCACGGCGATCCCCAACGTCAGTCCGTACTATCCCGGCGGCGTCGTCAGCTACTCGAACCAGGCCAAGACCGAGCTTCTGGACGTGCCGGCCGAGCTGATCCAGACCCACGGCGCGGTGAGTCCGGAGGTCGCCGTCGCGATGGCGCAAGGCGCGCGCAGGCGGTTCAACGCCGACGTCGCCGTGAGCGCGACGGGGATCGCCGGCCCGGGGGGAGGCACCCCCGACAAGCCGGTCGGCCTGGTGTATCTCGGTCTTGCGACCCGTGACACGGCCGAATCGCGCCGCCTCGAAATGGGGCCAGAGCAGCCTCGCGACGTCATCCAGAGCCGGTCTTCCAAACAGGCGCTCAACTGGGTTCGGCTGACTCTCCAGGGGTGGCCGGACAAGGCGGCCGCCCTCGAATCAAGCTGACGGTTTTACGCGCTCGACCCGGCCGCCCTTGAGGGTCCAGCCGTCCCACAAGGGGCGGACGGCCGGATGACGGGCGCGGGTCCAGGCGGTGGCTTCATCAAGGATCAAGGCTCGCCCGGGGGCGTCGGGGGCGGAGAGGGCCTTCTCGAAAAGCTGGGCCAGCTCGCGATCGGGGCCGGGTTCATCGGCGAGGCGGAGGATCTTGGCTTTCGGAGCGGGATCGGGGCGGGACTGCATGGCGAGCGCGTAGAGCGCCCAGAGTCGAAGTTGAGGGTCGTCGAGGCGGCAGAGCTCGGCCAGCCGCTCGCGCGACAGGGTGTGGCCCTGGCTGGCCGCGTAGGCCATCGGCCGGGCGAGGACCAGCCGCAGCCATTCGGGCCAGTCCTCGCTGCGGGCCACCGCCGACGCGTAGCCGAGCGGATCGGCCGCCACCAGATCGGCGCTGATCCCTTCGGCCAGGATGTACCGCGCCAGGGGGGGAAGGTCGCGGTGGAGGCTGAGGTCCCACAACTGCCGGGGTTCGACGCGGTGGTCGCGGCTGAGATCGAGCGCCGCCTGGATTCGAAGTTCCGTCGGGGCCTGGCGGTCGTTGAGTACGTAGACGTTCCGCCAGACGGGCCGCATCGACCAGACCCGCCAGCCGAACCAACCGATCAAGGCGAGCAGCACGACCAGGCCGCCGAGGCCGAGGTACAACGCCAGGCCGTACTTCTCGGCCTGCGACTTGCGCGGGGGGTCGGGCGTGACGATCGGCAGCGAGGGGAACCTGAATGGAGCGCCGTTGGGATTCATGAGCCGGCCGTCCCCTTAACTCATCGATTGCGATTTGACCACGACGCCCAGGCGACCTAGAGTTCGACGGAGCAGGCCGCGCCGCGGTGGTCGTCGCGCGGGCCTCGCCTTCTTTCGTACCCCGGTCGTCCCCAAATCGACAAGGGGCGTTTCGGGTTTTCCGTCCTGGAGTCTCTCGCATGCGCGTATCGACCGTCGAGTTTTCGACGCGCGACGACGGCGTGACCGCCGCCGAATACGCGGTGATGCTGGCGCTGATCATCGCGGCGGTGATCTTCGCGATCCACGCCGTCGGAGACACCTCTTCAGGCATCTGGGCGGACGACGTCAACCGGATCCAGAGCGCGGTTCAGGGATCGTGATCCGAAGTCGACCGGGCCCCGGCTCGATCAAGTTGCTAAGATGAAATCGGCCTTTGCGGAAGCGCCCGACGCCCGAGTCGTTGCGATCGGGAGATGACAGCCCGCCAGACTGCGCCGATTGCGATGAAACTCAAACGACAGCCCGAGGATTTTCAGGTCGAGGAGCTGCCGTGCGTCGTCACGGCGCCCCACGGCCGGTTCACGTATTACCGCCTCTCGAAGCGCGGCCTGGGAACGCTGGAGGCGATCGAGGCGATCTGCCGGCGGTGGAACATCCCCGGCCGACAGGTCAGCTACGGCGGGCTCAAGGACCGCCACGCGGTCACGGTCCAGTACCTGACGATCCTCAACGGCCCCGACGTCTCTCTCCACCAGTCGTCCCTCGATCTTGAGCCCCTGGGGAAGCTGGAACGGCCCTACGGTCCTCAGGACTTCACCGGCAATCGGTTCGAGATCGTGCTCCGCGACATGACCCCCGAGGCCGCCGGTCGCGCCGGAACGCAGCTTGAGGCCCTGGCCCGCGACGGCCTGCCCAACTACTTCGACGACCAGCGGTTCGGCTCCGTCGGGTTCTCCGGCGAGTTCATCGCCCACGCCTGGCTGAAAGGGGACCACGAGCGCGCCTTGCGGCTGGCGCTGGCCGAGCCCAACCCGTTCGATCGCTCGCAGGTGAAGGCGCTCAAGGCCGTCGTCCGCGACCACTGGGGAGACTGGGCGGAGGCCAAGGCCCGGCTCGAACGCTCGTCCGAGCGCAGCATCGTGACCTACCTCGTCGACCATCCGACCGATTACAAGGGGGCGTTCGCCCGACTCCGCCGCGAGATGCGAAGCCTTTATTTCGCGGCCTTTCAAAGTCATTTGTGGAACCTGATCCTGGCCGGCTGGATCGAGCGCAACACGCGGGTCGAGCAGCGGGCGGCGGTCGAGCTGAAGCTGGGGCCGGTTCCGTTCCCGGTTGGGCTCGACCCGGACCAGCGCGACGCGATCGCGGCGGTCCCGCTGCCGCTGCCGTCGTCGCGGAACCGTCCCGACGGCGGCCCGGCGTCCGACGTCGCGACCGACGTCCTCGCCGCGTTCGGCCTCGCCTGGCCGGACATGCGCGTGAAGTCTCTGAAGGACGTCTTCTTCTCGAAGGGCGCGCGCGAACCCTTGCTCGTCCCCGAGAACGTGCGGACGGAGGTCCTCGACGACGAGCTGCACCGCCGGAAGAAAGCGATCCGGCTCGCCTTCGAGCTGCCCAAGGGCTCGTACGCCACGATCCTGGTCAAGCGGATCACCGAAGCCGCC
>CALCIC010000120.1 GCA_937907405.1 uncultured Isosphaeraceae bacterium
GCTGGTGGCGACCGGCGCGGCGATCAAGGCGTTCCCGATCCTGGCGCTGGGCTACTTCATCTACCGCCGCAAATGGCGGGCCTCGGCGGCCACGGCGGCGGTCCTCGCGGCGTGGCTCCTGGTCGCCCCCTTGCCGTTCCGGACGCCGGCCCAGACCGTCCGCGACGTCAAGGTCTGGACCGGCGGCATGCTCTTGACCTACAACAAGAAGGGCATCGCGCAGCGGCCGTTCCGATCGTACAGCTACAAGAACCAGTCGATCATGGCCCTGGCGCATCGGTTCCTCCGCGACGTTCCGGCCGACGGCGAAGCGGTCCTCTCGCGGCGCACCAACAACTTCCGCAACGAGCGGGCGCGGATGGGCCTGGGCGCCGACGGCTCGATCGACCTGACCACGATCCTCACCGCCCCCCCCCGAACCGACACGCACGAAAAGATTTTCGAGGGCGCCGCCGCCGACCTGCAAAAGGCCTGGCGCGTCAACGTGGCGTCGCTCGATTTCCGGATCGTCACGCTGATCACGGTCTCGGCGATGCTGGGCCTGTCGCTGTTCGTCGTCCTGGCGATGCCCTCGGACCGCCGCCGGACCGCGCGAACCGACGCCCTGGAATTCGCGCTCGTCACCCTGCTGATCGTGATGTTCTCGCCCCTGTCGTTCAACTACGCCTTCGTCTGGCTGATCTACCCGGTCACGGTCGCCCTGAACGAGGCCCTCGAACACCCGGCCCCCGCCGGCCGCCGCCGGACGCTCCAGCGCCTCGGCCTCGCGGCGATCGTCCTGATCCCCGCCCTGGCCGTGCCGATGCCGCTCTACGCGCAAGCCTGGGGCAACCTGTTCGTCCCCTCATTGCTGCTGGTCTTCACGCTGGGCTGGACGCTCCGTCGCGTGAGCCGAACCGAAATCGAGCCGAGCGGCGAAACGCCCGCGACGCGCGAGGCCAGGCCCCACGCCGGAGCGACGTCGGCCGCCTGAGCGAGCGCGGTCGAGGCGGATGGCGACGATGCCCCGGCTCGGTTGACGCACCCCGAAAAATGGCCGCAAGACGGCCATTTTTTATTTGCAGTACGGCCATCACAAGCGTATGGTTCTCATAAGGGGAGGTCTCGATGAGCACCAAGCGCACGATGACGTTGAATTTGACTGAGCCGGAGATGGCCGCGCTGGAAGAGCTTTCGCTCAAGAAGGACATGACCAAAACCGCCGTGATTCGGCAGGCCCTACGGCTTTACGCAACGATCGACGCGCGGGTTGTCAACGGCGAGAAACTGATCTTCGAGGACGAGAAGCACGGCAAGAAGGCTGAGGTCATTGTCCTTTGAGCATCCATCCAACGTAGCTCAAGCTCCAAGCGACGGGAGAATGGATCGACGCCCAGATCCATGACGATCTCGACGTCGCAAGTCTCTTCAGCGCGGAGGCGGCTTGGGCGCCCCTCCGAGTGCGAATCGTAGAGCAATTCGTGCTCCGGGGCATCCCTCGCAAGGAATGGCCTCAAAGCCTCCATTGGAATTGGGCGCGGAAGGCGTCGCCGCTCCACAACTTGCTTGGGAACCCCTTGAGCGGCGTTCGGCTCTTCGGGATCGAGGTCGGCGGCGAGTGGCAGGGACTTTTACTTGCGGAGTGCACGGGGCATCGAAGCCGCGCGGATGCGCCGTCGAAAGAAATCGTCTACATTGAATATGTGGAAACCGCGCCCTGGAACTGGCCGCTTCCCCGAATCGATCAAGAGGCTCGTCATCGAGCCCTCGGTCCACAGTTGTTCGAGATGGCGATACGATGGAGCATGCAACTCGGCTTCAAGGGACGCATCAGCCTTCACTCACTCCCGCAGGCCGAGGAATTTTATCGCGATCACTGCCAGATGACGGACCTGGGGTTGGATCCAAACTATGACGAGCTTCGCTACTTCGAGTTGACGGAACCGAATGCGAAGAAGTACCTATCGAGGAGGAAGCCATGAAAGACAAGGGACGGCGCGCGATCAAACTGCCCGACGACCGAAATGACTTCCTGGAATGGGCCGCGTCCGTGGACGAAGGCGTTCCTTCCGTCGGGGGACTCGCCGTGCGCAGCGAGATCGTCGAGTCGCACGAGGGTACGGACGAAGATGCTTCTCAGATTGTTCGCTGGATTGAGTCCGAGCGAGAACTCCAAGAGCTTGCCAATCAGATCGCTCACCGCGATTCACGTCTGAGCAAGGCGGCCGCGCGGTTGGCGACTCAATCGGAGTCGACGACTCAACTCGATCCTGAAAATCGCGCCGCGCTGGAAGAATTCGCTCAAGCGCTCGCGGAGGCGACCAACTGACCTCGGCTCGTCTTCAGACCAACTCGGGTGTATCGGCATTTCAGGCGTCTTGGGATTGCCTTTTTTCGGGGGTTCGCCAAGAATGCCGCCACCTGCCGGCGATGCACCATCGCACGGGGCGGGCAACCCGCCGAGGGCCTCGCAACGGCGCCTCGACTCCCACGGAATAACAGGACGAATCACATGGATTAGCGTCGATCGAACGGCTACGGGTCGATGGCGATGACGCCGACCCCATGCCCCGAGCGCGACGGCCGATCGGTGGAATCCGATCGAACGGGCGAGTCGGGGCACGCGACCGGCCGGGCGGCGAAAGGGAATGACGCCGAACGGGACGGACGCGGGGGTGAAACGGAACACGGCTGGCTGGCAAGGCAAGGCAAGGAGGCGATGCCCATGGCACGCTGGTTCGTCGATCGTCTGCCTCAACGGGGAATCCCCTCGGTGAGCCTCAGACGGCTTCTCCCTGAGGCGCAATTCGTGGGATGTCCCGACTGGGAGGTCTCGGGCTGCACCGACGATCACCGAAGGCTCGATCCGGGCCAGGTGTTCGTCGCGGTTCGAGCCCCCCGGTACGACGGGCACGGCTTCGTCCGCGAGGCGCTCGACCGGGGCGCGGCGGGCGTGGTGGTCGAGCAACCCTGCCCGGAGGCCGGCAGGCTCCAGGTCGTCGTCGACGACTCCCGAGCGGCCCACGCCCGGATCTGCCACGCGCTGGCCGGCGACCCTTCCGAACGCCTTATCACGCTGGGCGTGACGGGGACCTACGGCAAGACGGTCACCAGCCTGATGGTGCGGTCGATCCTCAAGGCCGCCGGACTGCGGTGCGGCCTGGTCGGCGGCAACGGTTGGTCCGACGGCGCGACCACGCGACCGCTGGGCGGCCTCGGCCGCCCCGGCCCCAACACATCAGAACCCGGCGCGCGGCCCGGGTTCTGGCCGGGAGGCGCCGCCGGTTTGGCGTCGATCCTGTCCTACATGGTCGATCAGGAGTGCGAGGCCGGGGTGATCGAAGTCGCCGCCGACGCTATCGACGCCCGATGCTTCGAGGGGATCACGTTTCAGGCGGCCGTCGCCACCGACCTGACCCTGCCTTTGGGCTTCCCCGCCGAGGTCTCGCTCCGCAAGCGACGCTCGAAGGCCAAGCTGTTCCGCAAGATCGCCCCCGGCGGCGCGGCGGTCGTCAACGACGACGACCCCAACGCCGAAATCCTGGGCGCGCTCAACCTCGACGCCCGCCGGGTGAGCTTCGGCGTCAAGCGCCCCCGCTCGGTCGACGTCTCGGGAGTGATCGAGCGGGTCGACGCGTCGGGCTCTCGGTTCATCCTCCGGGGCTTCGACCGCGCCGTGCCGATCAACCTCCAACTCGTCGGCGAGCGGCACGTCAGCCACGCGCTGGCCGCCGCGGCCCTGGCCTGGTCGTTGCACATCGACCGCGACGCCGTCGTGGCCGGCCTCGAAAGCCTCGCCAACGTCGCCGGCCACCTTGAGGCGGTCGACGAGGGGCAAGACTTCGACGTCCGGATCGACGCCGCCCAGACGGCCACGCCGCTTTCTCAGGCCCTCGCCGCCGTCCGCGCCGTCGCCCCGGGGCGCGTCCACCTGGTCCTCAGCGCCGAGGGGGACCAGGACCGCAACACCCGCCGGGCGCTCGCCGAGGTCGCCGAATCGGCCGCCGATCGGGTCGTCCTCACCCTGGGCAACCCGCGTTCCGAGAACCCCGACGCGATCCTCGACGACCTGCTGGGGGGCTTCCATCGTCCGGGCAGGGTCCAGGTCGAGCCCGACCGCCGTCGGGCCATCGAAACCGCCCTGGCCGAGGCTCGTTGTGGAGACGCCGTGCTCGTCGCCGGCAAGGGGCGGCACGCCTACCAGATCTTCGCCGACCGCGTCGTCCCGTTCGACGACTTCGCCGTCGC
>CALCIC010000121.1 GCA_937907405.1 uncultured Isosphaeraceae bacterium
CATCACGCTCCAGAACTTCTTCAAGCTCTACAAGAAGCTCTCGGGCATGACCGGCACCGCCATGACCGAGGCGAACGAGTTCTACAAGGTCTACGGCCTCGACGTGATCGCGATCCCCACCAACCGCCAGCTCAGCCGGGTCAACTATCCGGACGTGATCTTCCGGTACGAGCGGGAGAAGAACCACGCCATGCTCGACGAGATCAAGGAGGTCCACGAGACGGGCCGACCGATCCTCGTGGGCACGGTCTCGATCGAGAAGTCGGAGGAGTTGTCGGACTACCTGAAACGGTACGGCATCAAGCACGAGGTGCTGAACGCCAAGTACCACGAGCGCGAGGCCGACATCGTCGCCCAGGCCGGCCGTCGGGGGGCGGTGACGATCGCCACCAACATGGCGGGCCGGGGCACCGACATCATCCTCGGCGGCAACCCCGAGTTCCTGGCCTGGTCGGACCTGAAGCGGGCGACCGACGAGGACGGCCGGTTCCTCTACGAGACCCGGCTCGACGTCCCCAAGCAGGTCTGGCTCGACGCCGTGGCCAGGTACGAGCCGGAGATGAAGTCCGAGGGCCGCGAGGTCGCCGTCGCGGGGGGCTTGCACATCATCGGCACCGAGCGACACGAAAGCCGCCGGATCGACAACCAGCTTCGCGGCCGGTCGGGCCGCCAGGGAGACCCCGGATCGTCGCGGTTCTTCCTCTCCCTCGAAGACGACCTGATGCGGAAGTTCGCCGGCGACTGGGTGTCGGCCGTCCTCACCCGCCTCGGCATGCAGGAGGGGGAGGCCATCGAGAGCAAGATGGTCAGCCGGCGGATCGAGGGCGCGCAGAAGAAGGTCGAAGAGCGCAACTTCGACATCCGCAAGAACCTGCTCGAATACGACGAGGTCATGGACGAGCAGCGGAAGCGGGTCTACTCGTTCCGCCAGGCCCTGCTGGAAGGAGAGTCCCCCAAGGAGCGCATCCTTGAGATGATCGACTCCCAGATCGACGACGCCGTCGGCCGGTTTCTGGCCCCCGACTACGGCGCGGCGAGCTTCGCCGAGTGGGTCTCGCAGCGGCTCAGCGTCGAGGTCCCGGCCCGCGATCTCAAGGGGGCGGCGTTCGAGGACGCCGTCGACGTGGTCCGAAGCCGCGGCGAACGACTGCTTTACGAGACGATCCGCGAGGCGATGGACGAGAACCTGCCGGCCGACGCCGAGCCCGAGGAATGGACCTGGCACGCGTTCGTCAACTGGTTCAACACCCGATTCGAACTCGACGTCAAGGAAAAAGATCTGCGGCGGTTCGAGGAGCGCGACGGCGACGAGGTCCGGCTCGACCGAGGGGAACTCGAGGAGTACCTCCACGGCAAGGCGAAGGCGTCGATCGAGAACCTCGACCTCACGCCGGCCAAGGAGTTCCTGGAGCCGGACTGGGGACGGCGGTCGCTGGCCGGCTGGGTCCACCACAAGTTCGGCCTGGCCATCGACTCCGAAAGCTGGGCGGGGCTCGACAAGGCCGACATCGCGGGCCGGCTCAAACAGAAGGCCCGCGAGCACTACGGAGTCAAGGAGTCGGAGCTGCCGGTTCGGATCGCCGTGACCCGGTTCCTCGGCGAGCGGTCGCAGTCGCAGGCCCCGCGGTACGACCGCGACGGCCTGGCGGCCTGGGCGTCGGAGCGGTTCCACTCGATCGTCGACGCCGACGAACTTCGTCCCCTCCTCCGCCCCGAGATCGAGTCCCACCTGCTCGAACTCGCCCACAAGCACTATCAGGGGACGAAGCTGGCCTCGGAGCTTGAAGCGCGGCTCGACGCCGCGTTCCCCCGGGCCTCGGGCCGCGAGAAGCTCCCCCTGCCGGCCGATCAAGACGCCCTGGCCGAGCTCTCCTCGTGGGCCCGCCAGAACCTGGGGGTCGAGTCGACTCCCCGGGAATTCGCGCAGAAGCCCCCGGCCGAGGTTCGGTCGCAGCTCCACGCCGCGGTCGACGCCAAGGCCCGGCCCGAGATGCGCGAGATGGAGAAGGTGCTGCTCCTACAGATCCTCGATTCGAGCTGGATGGAGCACCTCCGGGCCATGGACCACCTCCGCAGCTCGATCGGCCTCCAAGGCTACGCCCAGATCGACCCCAAGGTCGAATACAAACGCGAGGGGATGCGGATCTTCGGCGAGATGTGGAACGGGATCGGCGACCGCGTCACCGACCTCATCTTCCGGGTCGAACACTTCGACCCCGAGTTCCTCTCGTATCTCGGCTCGCGCTGGAAGCTCGAACGCGCCCAGACGATCCACGAGTCGGCCGACTCCCAGCTCGCCGCCGTGCCCGAATCGGCGGGCGTCGGTGGTCGGCGGTCGCAACACGACGACGTCTTGTCGGGCCAGCAAACGTCCGAGAAGAAGAAAGAGCCCGTCCGCAACGTTGGAAAAAAGGTTGGCAGGAACGACCCCTGCCCCTGCGGATCGGGAAAAAAGTTCAAAGCCTGCCACATGCGCCACCAGTCCTCCGCCGACGGTTTCTGACCGGGCGTCGAACGCGGTCGGTCCCGCCGTCGCCGCCGGGGGCGCGAGTCCCAGGCGAGGCGGAGGGACGCCCCGCGGACGCGGAATAAACGCCGCAACTCGTTGGATTGCAAAACCTTATGCGTCCATCTTTCGCAACGAAACGATCCTCCCCGGGCGTCGAACGCGACGTTCCGGGAGAGAGGGAGCGGGGAAGGGTCGGCGGCCGGGAAGACGGCGTCGCTCGGGGTTCGGGTCGCATCGGGCACGTCACTTGCTTGGCAAGTCGGCGTCTCGACGAGAGGACCCCTCGTTCTCCTAGCGGGAAAGGATTCCCCGAGATGCCTCTGGCATTGAACCTGGTTTACGCCTTGCTGCTGATTCTCTTGTCGCCGGTCATCCTGTTCCGGATGGTGCGGTCGGGCAAGTACCGCGACGGCCTCTGGGAGAAATTCTCGGGCGCCGCGCCCCATCGCATCGGCGACCGTCCCTGCCTCTGGTTCCACGCGGTCAGCGTCGGCGAGGTCCTCCTGCTGCGTCCCCTGGTCCGCGAGATGGCCCGTCGCCGGCCGAACTGGGACGTCGTGATCTCGACGACCACGCCGACCGGGCTGGCCGTGGCCCGGCGGACCTTCCCCGAACTGATCACGGTCTACGCCCCCCTCGACTTCAGTT
>CALCIC010000122.1 GCA_937907405.1 uncultured Isosphaeraceae bacterium
TCGATCACCGTCGGCAGCATCAAAGCTGCTAGTACGGGATACTTCGTCTTCGACGGGACCCCGCTCGGGGAACGCGAGACGGTGCGGACGCACGCGAAGTTTCTCGGACGGCTCGCCAAACTCTCGGCCCAGACGGGCCTGGGCGATGAGCAAGTCTTGAAGCTCATGGTCGACGTCCCGGAGTGGAACGGACGATACCCGGGCGACAAATCGCGTGCCGACCTCTTCCTGGCGGGCAAGCTGGCGTACCTCTTGGGCAACGACCCCGAGAGGATTCAGTCCATGTTCGCCCAGTCTGGCCTGGCCTCAGAGGGGCGTTGGGCCACCTCGGAGGATTATCGCACCAACACGATCAATCTGGCGATCTCCCGACGGAAGAAGATCCTCCAGCCCACGCAGAAGAACATCGAGAGGCTCGAGCAGAAGGCGGCCGAGGCCGCAGAGAAGCGAGAGTTCAGGTCGCCCTATTATGACGAGGCGTTCGCCCTTGCACAGAAACTCAAACGGCACGACGTCGACGCGGAGTCCTTCCGGGACGAGGTCGAGGCCCACTGCGAGGCCAACGGCTACGACTTCGAGGAGTTCCTGACGCAGTTTCGCTGGGCCTACCCGAGGGTCAAGTACATCAAACGGAGCGACGAAGCCACTCTTGAGACCATCATCGAAAAGGTCGGGTCCGAGCCGTACGTCGTGCCGCACTACACTGACGGATATCAGCGCCTCGTGTCGGCCGCATACCATCTTAGTCGCAACGATGCGGGTGGTATCTTTTCGATCTCGCTCGAGCTGACGAAACGGCTCAAGATCTCCCAAAGCTGCCACTATGACTATCTCAACAGGGCTGTCGAACAGGGACTGCTCGTGATCCACGACCCCCGCTACGTCGTCGGCCAAAAGAGCAAGCAGTACAAGTTCGTCGGGAAGCCTCCGGACGACCAGCAGGAGTCCCCGGCGGCGCGAGCCGAGGTCAAACCCAAGAAGGCTGGACGCCTCCGGGCTCCGAAGCTCACCGCTGGACGATCGATGTTGAAATCAAGGCCTAAGCGTCAGACAAAGAATCGCACGGACGTAGACCGCCAAATCCTGCGTCTCGTGGGTTCCTGAGCCGGCTCCCGACTGCCCTAATGACACAACAACCCAAGGAGTCTAAGATGTCCGTGATCCTGCAAATGCCCGCCGTCGCCAACGTCCTCAAGGGCTACCGTTCAAGCCGCGGCCACCTCATCGTCCCCAGCGGCGCCCACGAGGGGACTCAGTACCACCACGTCTTCAACCGCCGCGGTCAGTGCATCGGCCAGACGCTCCCCTACGAGGACGCACAACTGCCGTACATCACGGAGATGACCTGGTACGACTTTACGATCGAGGACGCCAGGGTCGTCTGCGGCGGGGGCGACGTGGAAAAGGTCGACATCGAGACCCACGACTTCCTCGACCATCGACTCATCCGGTGGTCGCCGGCCGACGAGTGGGTGATGATCGTCGCGGAATCCGACAGCTACTGCCCCCAGGTCGACCCGGCCGGGATCAACAGGAGCGTGATGCGCCGTGCGGAGGCGGAGTGGCTCGCGAGAACGCTCAGCGACAAGAGTAAGTACGACCTCATCTATATAGGGTTGTACGGGAAGCTCACCGAGGAGAGGAAGACGAAGAGGCGGATCTATCAGAAGGCCGGCGAGCGAGTAGGCGAGCGAAACGCGTACAAGTTCGACAACGACTGGGCCTTCCCTCAATACGTCGGCGTCGAGGCCGTCAGGCGGGCCGCCAACGACGACCCGACGGTCGACATTCACAACGTCGTCGCGTGGTATCAGTGCCGGTTCGGCGACGATTGCGACTGGAAGGAAGAGGTCCTCAAGACCCAGGCCGCGGCCATGGATTTCGTCGAGGACGAGGCCAACTGGCGACGGATCGAGGCGGAGGCGATGCGGATCCGAATCGAGGAACTAGAGCAGGAGGAGTGCGGGGCGTGACGTCCCGGCCTGTTCGAACTTGATTGAGGAAAGAATACTTTTCACAAACACACGGAATCACGCCTTAGAAAGGAGAGGCCACGAACGAATGCTCCGTCAGATAGTCGATCTCGGCGTCTTCACGGGTCGCGTCCTCAATGTAGGAGATCATCTTCTCTCGGCCCTGAGCCCGGAGGATGTCCTCCCAGGGGATCAATTTGCGACTTTTCTTGCCTGGGTCGTGTTGGATCCATTCCGGAAACGTGTGCGTGAGGCTGGAGATCTGCTTGTAATCAAGCTTACGGTATTTCTCGTAGACGTCGCCGAGTTTGGCGATGACGCCGGTCGACAACTCTCCGTCGCCAGGATCATCGATCAGCGTGACAGACTTGTCGTCCTCGTTGGTTCTGATGAACTGAGACCAAACCCGAGACAGCTCGTGTTCGTCCTTGATCAGATGCAGGACGTCCGACAGCACGGGACCCATCTTCATCGCAAAGACCACATCCCCGGTGATCGGGTCGGCCCTCTTAGCCATCCATTCGCGGTCGGCGATGTAAAGCATCTTGATGAGCTTCGTGTAGTTCATCGTGCCGCCATCGAGCTTAAGCAGATATGCGACGGCCTGCATTGATCGCTTGAACCGGAATTTCAGCCTCATCACATCCTCCCCTCGTGGCCCCCTGTACATCATAGCAAGTAGGGCCTTACGGTCAACATTACCCCCGTTTTGGAACGGGGAGGGGGTCTCACCGCCCATGGCCGCCCTCCCTGCTCCAAAGCGGCGGCTCAAGCGTTCTCAAGACCCTGGGCGTCCGAAGAGTTCATCCATGTATTCGCGGGCCGACTGATGTTCGAGGATGGCCCCGCCCTACTGACCTCGCTTCGCTCGAGATTTCAGAACACCCCGCTCTCCCCTCGTGGACGGCGGTTTTTTTTGTGCTATCGGTAGCTCTCGCGAGATAGACCGAGACGCTCGACGATCCGGGTTAGGAGCGAGGGCGGCAGGTATCCGCCCCGATCGTCGACGATATCCGCCTTGGACATCACCGGCTTCCAATCGCACACGGCCACGCACGGCCTCCTGAGCTTGGTCGATCGTTCCGTCGCTCCGTCGATCGGGATCAGGATTTCGTCCGGCCCCAGGGGGAACGTGAACTTCGTCGACAGGACGACCACCGCGAACTCGCCCGATACTTCGATGTCGCGGCGATGCGTCGTGATCACCATCGGACGATCTTTGGCCTGGCCTCTACCGGTCGGGGCGACGGCGACGATGATGCGGCCCTGGTAGAGCGGCGGTAAGGTCAAGCTCATCCCCTCAGAAGGAGCTGTCCTCGCCGTCCTCGAAATCGTAGCGATCCGGGTCGGGACACCCAGTGGCCGTCCTGCGGGCCTCCTCGAGGGGCACCAGGGCGTCCGACAGGTGTTCGACGGATTCCATGTAGTCGAGGAACTCCCGCTCGGGGTCGATGCCAGACCGGATGCGATTCAGGTCGTCCAGACCGGCCTGCCCCCGGATGTAGTCCTCGGGGTGAAGGATGGCCTTGCACGAGAACGTCATCGTCACGGTCGCCCTGTAGTCGCGTGCGGGGACGGCTGGTGGGGGCGGCATCATAGTTCTTGCTCCAGCGTAACTTGCCCTGGTTGATCTTGCTCGGAGTAGAGGACGTGGAACGTCAGTCTCGACATGACCTCGTCGTTGATGCTGATCGTGACGAAGTGGGGCCCGTACGAGCGGATCAGCATGCCTTTGGCGTTGACCACGGTCAGGTGATAGACGGGTCGACCCGACCGGTCGGACTCGGCTACCGGCCCGAGCGGCTTGGTCAACTCGGGAATAAACGGCGTCCCATCCGGGGCCTCCGACGTCAGCTTGAAGGTGTGGACCGCGGAGACCTCGTCTCCCTCAACCTGGATCTTCGCCACGACGGCCAGCGACATCATGACGACGGGGAGGTCGTCGCACTTGATCTCCTCGATCCCTCCGCCGAAGACGTAGAACCGCCCACGGATGGTCTCGGCGGCCTCGGCCAGGAACGCGTAAGCCAGTCGCATGCGTGCATCCCACCGTCAGGCGGGGCCTCCTATTAACTATACGTCGGCCGCCGCGTCTGAGTCCAAGATTTTCGGACCACGAGCATAGCATGGATCCGGCTCAACCGCTACACCGATCCCGACCGGACCGCTATCTAGTCCGAAGCCGACGCTTTGGAGCAGGGAGTAGGCCGGGTCGTCTCCACACCGGACTACGGTCCTCGTCGACTATGACCACCCTCCCCGTTCCAAATTCGGTGTGCCTGTAGGGACGGCGCCCCAAGGCAAACCAACCACTGATCCTATCCAGTTGCGGACCAGAACCGCACCCCGATAGGAAAACCGAAAGTGGAAACCCTCGAAACCCGCATCGCCAGCCTGGAGGCCACCGCCCTCCGGATCGAGAACTTGCTCGCCGCCCTGCTCGAGCAAAGAGCAGTCCAAACCCATTACAGCGTCGCCGACATGGCTCGTCTCACCTCGAAGAGCGAATACCAACTTCGCGACCACCTCAAGAAAGGTCGCATCTTGGGGGAGAAAAGGGCCTCCGGTCGCGGGCGATCCAAGGAGTGGATGGTCTCCCACGACGAGTTGTGTCGCTACAAGGCCCACGGCCTCCTTCCTCTCCAGTAGGGTGCTAGAGCAGCCCCTCGATCGCATCCTTGACTCCCCGCGGAAGCAGGTGCTGGTATCGTCGCCGCATCTGCTCGGTGGAGTGCCCGAGGATCTTGTCGATGTACCGCTGGTCGGTCCCCTTCGACGCCAGGATCGATGCGAGCGAGTGACGCAACGTATGGAAACCAGGAACCTTAGACCACTTCGCATGCGTCCCAAGTACCCGGTTGAGGTGGTCGGTGGCCTTATGGCCCGTGAGGGCCTGGCCGTCGAGCGAGATCGCGTGACGCCCCCCGGGGTGGGCCTCGAACCAACTAGTCATCACCTGGAGGAGTCTGGGGTGGAGATCAACCCGTCGGAGGGTGAAGGTCTTCGATGTGTCCCGCTTTTTTTCCCTGATCATCACCTGGCGTCGTCCGAGGTCCC
Source organism: uncultured Isosphaeraceae bacterium (assembly GCA_937907405.1). Classification (GTDB taxonomy): domain Bacteria; phylum Planctomycetota; class Planctomycetia; order Isosphaerales; family Isosphaeraceae; genus Paludisphaera. The sequence continues at coordinate 5,031 of CALCIC010000122.1, forward strand.
AGTCGTCGATGAGCGACCTCGTCATCTCGGAACGTCGGCAGCCGGTCAGGGCGACGAAGACAGCCATGGGATAGACGAACGGAGCGGCCTTGCTCCCCTGGACGAAGTCGAGCAACTCTGAGACCTCCTCGCTTCGCAGATAGAGACATTCCCACCGCCGGGCCTGGTCCTCCTCGGAGGCTCCTCCTCGGGCCAGTATCCGCTCGATCTCATCGAACGTCCGGAACGGCTCCCTTCCGCGATCCTTGGGGAGGTCGACGGCCGACATCATCCAGGAAGGCCCGGCCTTCGTCAGGCCCCCGGCGAACGCCCATTGGCACGCCTGCCTGAAGGTCCGGAGTTCCTTGCGGATCGTGTAGCCGCTCACGGTCCTCGCCCTGGCATACCCCTGCACGTCCGCCAGACGGATCGATTCGACCGCCGCGCCGGGCCCGAATACGCGGCAGGCGTGGCCCAGGTGGATCGCCAGCGTCCCGCGGGTGTTCTCCTCGACGCCCGATCGAGAGGCGAGGTAGGCGTCCTTGAGGGCCTCCATGGTGAGCTGGGCGACCGGTCTGGGCTTCTGTTCGACCCGTCCCCCGGAGACGATGAATGCCTTGGGGTCGGCGGTCGACGGCATTTCGAGCGTGCCGTGCTCGAGGCGGTAGAGGACGTCCCGGATCGGGCCGATTCGCCGCTCGGCCTCTTTCTCGTCCCGGGTCCGCAGACTGTGCGTATAGCTCACGCCTCCGAAATCGAAGGACGCATGCCAGTTCTTCTTGATCTCTCTGAGGAAACACCGCATGAAAAAGGGCCTCGTGTAGGTTGAGGGGGTCGCCCCCCATTATACCCACACGAGACCCATGAAAGTGTAGCGAAAGTGTAAGGCCGGCGTTCTTCGATCTGACCGATTTGACGTAAACCCTTACAGCGTAATGCCGGAGACAGGACTTGAACCTGCACCCGCCGTGAAGCGGACTAGCCCCTCAAGCTACAAATACCAGGTGTCCGTTGTGTGGGGCCTGGGTTGGGTTGTGTTTGGTTCCGCGTTCAGCAGCAAGGACTTACGTCCGATCGTGGTGGGGTCGTCTCGCTCTTGCGTGGGGCTTGGGATGGCCCACACGGGTGTAGGTCGGGTGTAAGTCCCGGACGGCCTGGGCCGACGCCTTGGAACGGGGAGGGTGGCCCCATACACGACGAAACGGCAGGCTCCTGTTCGGGGCCGCCGTTGCGACGGGGCGTCGGTCTGTGCCGCGTTCCCCACGTGCCCCGGTTGTTTTTTCCTGGACCGAGGGCGGGGGTCGCGGGGGCGTGGGAGGGATCAGGACCAGAAGACGAGTTGGTCTTGATTGTGGACGGGCAGTTGTGTGTCAGACCGACAAGATGGCCCGAAAGGGTTCCGTCCCAGACGTCAGTGAAGCGGCCTTCAGGTATCCCCCGAGGCCTATAGACGCGAAAGGATCGACCGCCGCAGTCTGCGTGGTGACCGACCGAACGGCCCATGGGTCCGTGAACACCGAGACGTCCACCTGGGAGCTTCCGAGGCCGGCGAACTCAGACAAACCGGCGTAAACAGATAGACTACTGAGCATGCGTCCTCCTTATACTATACCCCATAGTACTTGACTTCTGGTTTTGTCCGCATGGGCAGAGCCTCGCAGCGGGCCTGGATTCTCTCTTTGTCTAGGGGAAGCTCGGGTGGCCTGATCCCACGCTTTGGAACAGGGAGGGCGGCCTATTTTCCTCGTTTTCGGGCCCCGAAAGCCCGAAGGCCGGAACCCCGCCGGCTCATCGTGTCCGACACGCTCTGGGCGCTCGGCAGCCAGAACCGGGAGCGAGACCAAACAGGCCGCCCTCCCTGTTCCAAAGCGGTGGTCTATCCGTCCGGAGATTAGGAAGAATCAGCACAAGTCCCGAGAGGATGTGTCCTACCTAGCGTCGGAGCCCGACCCAAACATTGACTCCGCAGGGAGTTTGCAACAGATCCGCGAGAAGTGCAGCCCAGGCAGAGCCTTCTTGACACAAACTTTTACGCCGTAAGGCGTTTGCAACTATTCCGGCCCCCAGCGGGCTCCCTCGGGGTGCGGGCAGGACTCGCTCGCCATGCGTAGTTTTACACTCGTAAGGCACCCGCAACTCGTGCAGCGGCTCGCTGTCGCATCAAACAGAGGACACCCCCTGCAAATTTCCAACCGACGCTCATAACGATCCTGGTCGACCGTCTTGCAGCCCGACGCGGCGAACTTGGCCACCGCTTTGAGGGTCGTGCCAGCCTGCGTGAGCAGTGACGGATACTCGACGGGATCCCCATTTTCATCGAGTCTCATATCTTGAACTCCCCGCCGGGAGTCATGAACGAGATCTTGAACGGATTGCACGTAAAAGGGGCGACCGGAGACGGGCCGGTGATATCATAGCGTTGGGTTACGCCCCCGGTGAACACGCGAATCTGCCAGTGGCCCGTGACGTCGTCGAACATCATAATCACGGTGTTGTTTTGGTTGTTCCAGGCGTCGCAACCGTTGAGTCGCAGGTTGTAGAACATGGGGGAGAGGCCTGGGACGCCGTTTAACGTGTAGCCCAGATCGCTCGGCTTCGGTTGACAAGGAAAACAGCCGCCGGGGCAGTCGGAGATGCAGCCGCACTCGCACCCTCCCGGACTCTGTTTGACCGCACTACTCATCGAGTGGGATCTCCGTGCAACTATCAAGAATCGCGTCGTAACCGCCCAGTGGGTGCCGCACGCACGGAACCATCTTGCCTTCGGCCCCCGCATCCAGATACCACCAGCGGATCGTCGCGCCCTCATCCTTGAGCGTGGGGCCCGAGGTGCCGTAGCTGTAGACGTCGGCAGAGAAAGTCGATGGGGAGTAGGTGGGCCAGGTCCCCGTGGCCGCTGCGACGCCGCCCGAGGGGATTCGGGCCCAGCAAAGTCCCACGGCCTGTCCGTTGCCCGCCCCTCCGCCGCCCGCGTAGGCCGCCGGCAACGCCTGGGCCGTCATGTTTATCTTGTCCTCCGCCGCCCGCAGACGCCGGTCAAGCTGGTTGATCAGCCTATCTTGTGCAAGCTGCCAATTTTGGTCGCTCATGCAATCCCCCGCCGCCTTGCTTCCTCGTCGTTTCGCTTCTTGGCCTCTCGCCGCATTTCGGCGTCCGTCTTGGGTGCGGCGTCTTGCTTACGCTTGGCCTCGGCTTCTCGCGATCGCTCCTCGGGGGTTTTTGCCGCTTCGGCCGCCCGCTTGTCATACCCCTCCACTGTGTAGTCGTCCTGATTGCCATCCTTGCCAGAAGATGAAAACCCGACGGGGACTCCGCCAGGGTTCCGGCTCGGCCGCAAAAAGTCTCCGCTTGTAAGGGAGGCCCGGCGGTTGCTCAACTGCATGGTCGTTGTGTGGGCGAAGGCCGATTGGTTGTTGAACAAAATTTCAACTTCGACCACTGGCAGACTCAAACCCTCCCACCCGGTGAGGTAGCCGTTTCCCGTGATCGAGATGCCGGCGCCGAACTGGAGGGCCGGCTCGTACATCCCTTCGTGGACGATCGCCCCTTCAACCATGGTGTTTTTAACCGAATCGAGACGATCTTGAGCAAATGCTTCCATTCGTGATTGGTTGATCGGATCGATCCAATCGCGAGAGGTGAGGGTGAGTGTGTCGCTCCGACCCTCGATTGTGTGACTCGTGCCCTCGTAGCCGCTCGACGGGGCGACGGCCGTGAGTTCCCCGATGTTGACCGCGGCGAAGAATCGCACGTCCGCCGGAACGTGGTTGGCTGCTTGGATATACGTCGGGATGGCGAAGATGATGTGGCCCGTCTCGGTGTCGAGCGAAAACGGGATTTGCTGCTCTCGGTAAGGGGGGCCGCCGACGCCCAGTTCATCCCACAGGACGGATGCGACCGGAAACGACGTGACGTTGCCCGCCCCGCCGGCCGCTAGGGTCCAGGCGAATGGAAAGGAGAATTTGCGTGCCAACGCCTTGAAAACGTCTTCATCGACGATTTTGTACCGTCGGTAGACCAGGGAGGCCCCGCTGGAGACGCCGTACAACTTATAGTGGTCGTAAGAGGTGGAGGGAACGGCACTTTCAAGCGTGAAGGTCGACGTGCCGCCGGACGTCTTGGCCGTGTTGGAAACGATCCTCTTGAACACGTTGGAATCGACCCCGGGGATGGTTGTGGATGACAACAAAAGGCTGCCCATCCGGTTGCTCTGGTCCCAGGCGTCCTCGGGCCAAACGTCGGTAGTCGGGTTGCTCGTCAGGACGACGGTCTCCGTGTCGGTCAGGGTACACGTCCCCTCGGATCGGGCGTCCTGGTCCTTGTAAAAATCCTCGGGGGTCCAGGCTGCGGCGGCGGCTGCACTGTCGGCGTACGTGCCCCACGCCCAGTCGGGCTCCAGCATGCCGTTGGAAATCGAGAGCAATTGGGGTTCGGCGATGGGCTGGCCGCGTACCAAAACACGTTGGTAGCAGTCTGCGATCGAGCGTTTGAGCGGCGTGGGCTCGAGCGGGTCGACACCGAGGGTGAGGGTGTGCTCGGTCACATTTCGCATGTCGAGCACCCGAATCACGCCGTCCGCCTGAATCCGCAGGGCGTGGTTGGGCGCCGCAGAACTCAAATAACTTTGGATCGAACTGAAGAGTTTGCCGCCCGAGACCTGCGCCGAACTGGGCAAAATGGTGGTCAAGCCGGCCAGGTCGGCCAACGTCTGGGCCGGGAGCGTGGGCGGATCGAGACTGGTGTAGCCGCCGATCCCCGCGGAGTCCAGAGCCGCGGCGTTCTGGGTCATCGTAAGGCATGCCCTGACGATCTCGCCGACGTTCTTGCCGGCCCGAGAGGCCAAATATAGCGGGTCGTCCGACGGCAGGTTGAAGACGGCCGAATCGGTCAGGGTGTTTTCATCGGTGAATGGGAAGCGGTCGGCCCGGTTCCGCAAATCCCTGCACTGATAGAGGATCTGCCAGCCGAGCGAAGTGTATTGGTGGTCCAGGTCAACGATGTCGCCGGCGAAGATCGGCGTGCTGTCCCAAAGTAGTTGGACCGATTTTCCCAGCAGGCTGTCGGCGGGCTTGACGGTCGGACCGCCTTTGCGAGTCAATGTGAGCGTGCTGATACCTTCCAGGCGTAGCCCCAGGCGGGACGGCCAGACCTGGTATTCGGCCATGCTGACGAGTTCATCGTTGATTTTGAGCGTCGTGGACATTGGACTTCCGCGTTGGAACAGGGAGGGCGATCAGTAGGGGTCGATCACCGGGGGCAGGTTGTTGACCGCGGCGTCGAAAGCACGGGCCCGCATGGCGTTTCGATTTTGGACCTCGATGACCGTCTGGACCTTGGACAGCAACCGGTTGAAAGCATTCGCCATGGCCTCGTCCTGCCCTACTCCCTGTTCCAAATCGCTTTGAATCGACAGGGCGGCCTCGGAGACGTCCGAACTCGTGGGGTTGTAGCCGCCTGCGTTGAGGCGTTGCTTGAATTCGTAGCCCAACTCCGAACGCTGACGGATGCCGGCCCTTCTAGCCTCGGCCTGGGGGTCGTCGAGATCGGCCTGGTTCTTGGCGAGGATCGAATCGCCGGCGGCGGTCACTTTGTCTAGCCCCGACGTGAGCTTGGCCAAGTCCTTGGCGTCGCTCGCCTGCTGGGCCCGCCAGGTAGCGGACTCGTTCTCGCGGCCGGCGGCGTTCAGGTCGTCGATGCGGGACGCTTCCGCCCGGCGTCTGGCGTTGTTTTCGTGGAGCCGCTCAGCGGAAACGGCGTCGGCCTCGACGAAGTCCTTCTCGGCCTGCCTCCCCTCGGGCGTGGCTTGACCGAACGACCCGCCGGGCAGACGCTTGGCCAGTTCGGCGATCGCCTCCCGATCTCCTTTCGTGGCCTCGACGACCAGGGTCTGGGCCCTCGCCCGGACGTCGTCCTCGGCCGTCTTGAGCGCCCGGCGAGCGTCGTCGGCGGCCTTCTCGTATGCGGCGATCTGCTGGTCGAACCCGGTGGTGGGGACGCCCAGGGCTCCCAGCCGATCTCGTTCGGACCGGGTGCTGGCGGCGCCTTCCGCGAATCTCGAGACGTTGGCCCGAGCCGCGGCGACCTCGGGCGACTCGGTCAGCATTTGACGCTGGACGGCCTGCGACGTGGCCCTCTCGCCGCCGTACTCACCGATGGCGGCCGACGCGATCTCGCCCCCTTCCCGGTCGGCGTTCCTCTGCTTTTCTAAGGCGTCGATCTGCTTCTGAACAGCCTCGCGGGCCTTGTCGGCGGCCTCGGCGAGCTTTTTGAGCCTCTCGATCTCCTGCTCGGTCGGGCCGCTTGCCCATGCCGCGTGAAGCTTAGCGAAGTTGTCGACCAAAACGCCCACCGCGACGGCCGCGACCGAAACGACGCCGGTCAGGCCGGCGCCAAGGCCGAGACCCGCGAGAATTTGTGGGATGTTGTTTTGAATGGAGCCGAGGGCCCGTGCGAATCCGCCGCCTCCCGACAAGACCGACGTAAAATCTTGAAAGGCGTAGGAGGCCGAGAGGACCGTACTACCGAGCTTGCCCGACGACTTGTCGACCTTTTTTACGGACTCCTCGACCTTGTCCACCTTCGGGGCGGCTTGCTGGGCCTCGTCGCCCATCGACTCGATCCACTCGGCGACCTTTTTGGCGTCGGAGGCTGAGGTTCCGAGGTCGAGCTTGAGTTGAAATTCGGTCGGGTCGGCCATCTATGAGATCCTGATGTGAATGGGGTCTAACGTAATTACCCCGAGAACTTGATCATGTCGCGAGCCCACGCGACGAACGCCTTGCGTGCCTTTTCGAGGCCCTCGGGCCGCACCCCTCGAAGGTCCCGCGTCGCGAACGCCTTGGCGAGGAACGGCTTGCCCTTCACGGTGACGACCTCGCGCCAGCCGGCGACGACGCTCCAAGTGCGGGGCCCGGTCTGGACGATGGTGGTGGCGAAGTTTGTGACGACGCGGCTGAAAGCCCCGCGAGGGGCGAGAGGAGGGCCGGTCAACTGCTCGTACTCACCTCTGGTGAGATTGTTGTGCAACCCGGCCGCCATCGGTCCGAACCCGCCGAACACGCCCTTGCGGGTGGCGTGGTTGCGGAACCTGCCCGCCGACTTGGCCCCGATCCTCACGGTCGGGCCTTTGGGGCGGTAGGTGACGGGCTTCAGCGGATTTCCGTCCTTGTCGAGGCCCGCCAGCACGCCCTTGCGGTTGTCACTTTCCATCGTGTCGGCCCAACTCGCGAGCAAGAGAGTCGGGTCGAGGTTCTCGATCTTGGAGAGCTTGGCTTGCAGTCGTTTGAGGCCGGTCAGGTTGATCTTCATGATGACCTCCCTGCTCCAAATACGTGAGCTATCTTTGATATGACGTGCTGGGCGTAGCCGACGAACCGGCCGAGCATGGGTTTGGGTTGGGCCGCGACGAAGGTCTGTGGAGGGATGGCCTCCCAGGTGTACTTCAAAAGGGTGTT
>CALCIC010000123.1 GCA_937907405.1 uncultured Isosphaeraceae bacterium
CGCGCAGACGACGTCGGTCCGGTTCTTGCGGAGCCACTCGTCGGGCGAGCCGAAGTCTTTCGACCGCAGGCGGAGCGTCAACTCGTCGCCCGAGAACCCGAGGTCGCGGATCGTCAACTGGTGTTCGGGGAGTCGGCTGTGGATGTAGGTCTCTAGCCAGCCGTCGTGCTGCATGCGGTCGGCCAGGGTGTTGCCGACCACGCTGACGTGGGCGCCCTTGGGGACGGCCATCCGGGGGTCGGGAAGCCTCCCGTCCCGCGCGAACAGCGTCGGCGTCGCCAGCGCCGCCGCGGCCGTGGCAAGACCGAGGAAGAGGATCGAGACTGGTCGTGGCGACGCGAACCGAGCCGCTCCCGCGCTCCGTCGCGTCTCGTATTGACGGATTGAATTCATGATGTTGCGTTCCTTGTGGCTGCTGGGGGAGGCGACGGCGACCGGCGAGCCCGCGTCGGGGTCGACGGCCTTCATTGTCCGACGCGCCGCGCGCGATTTCAATCGGGTTTCGGCGTCAATGTTCGACGCCCGTCCCCGCCAGGGCGAATTCGCCGCGGGCCAGCGCGTCGGCCTTGCGGTTCCAGGCGAGCAGGATGGCGACCCCGGAGACCGCCAGGCCGGCCGCCAGGCCGATCCAGAGGCCGACGACGCCGTACCCGGCGGGGAACGTCAGCGCGTAGCCCAGCGGCAGGCCGACGCACCAGTAGGCCCCGATGATGCAGACGACCGGCGTCCGGGTGTCGCCGGCCCCGCGCATCGTCCCGGTCGAGACCCCTTGAAGGCCGTCGAAAAGCTGGAACGCCGCCGCCACGAGCATCAGCCGCGCCGCCAGCGCGATCACCTCGAGATCGGTCGTGAACAGCGCCGCCAGCGCCCGGGGGAACGCCGCCATGACCAGGCCCGAGGCCGTCATGAACGCCGCGCCCAGGATCACGGCGATCCAGCCCGCCCGCCCCGCCGCCGCCGGCTCGCCCCGGCCGAGCCCCTGCCCCACCCGCACCGCGCCGGCCGACGCCAGCCCCAGCGGGATCATGAACGTCACGCTGGCGATCTCCAGGACGACGTGGTGCGCCGCCAGCGAGACCGGATCGAGCTTCCCCGCCAGCATCGTCGCCGCCGCGAACACGCCGACCTCCAGCGTCACCTGCAACGCCGCCGGCGCCCCGATCGCCAGCAGCCGGACGAGCGCCTCGAACCGAGGCGCGAACCGCGTCCGGAACAAGCCCGACTGGTTCCGGAGGTCGTGACGGACCACGCAAACGGCGAGGAAGCCGGCCATGTAGCAGCGGGAGAACGTCGTCGCCCATCCCGAGCCCGCCACCCCCATCGCGGGCATCCCGAGCTTGCCGTAGATCAACGCCCAGTCGGCCGCCGCGTTCACGACGTTGGCGCTCACCAGGGCGAACATGATCGGCTTGACGACCCCCATCCCCTGGAGATACCGCCGCAAGGCCGCGTACAGCAAGAGCGCCGGGGTGCCCCAGGTCACCGCCTTGAGATACAATTTGGCCTGCGCCAGCACGGCGGGGTTCAGCCCCAGGCGATCCGACGCCGGCAAGGCCCCCCAGAGGCCGAGCATCGCGACCGGGCTGATGATCGCGACCAGGTACAACCCCTGCGCCAGCCAGTCGTGGCACTCGTCGATCCGACCGGCCCCGTACGCCTGCGAGACCAGAGTGTCGAGCCCCAGCAGCAGCCCCATGCCGAAGATGGCGACCGCGAAGTAGAGCGCGTTGCCCAGGCTGACCGCGCCGATCGCCTCGGCCCCGATCCGGCCGACGAAGAGGGTGTCGACGACCCCCATCGCCATCCACCCCAGCTCCGCCGCGACCACCGGCCCGGCCAGCCTCAGCATCGGCCCCAGCTCGTCCCGCAGGCTCCGCCTCAACAATCCGCCCTGAAACCGATCCATGAACCCCATCCACCCAAGCTTCGAAATCGAGCCCCGACGATGCTACAATAGAGTGGCCGTCGGCCGCCCCTTTCATCAAGGGCGCGTTGGGCGGCGAGGAGGTTCGCGCATGGAGTCGAGGTCCACCGGAATAAGGAGGGACGCGCGATGATCGCCCGTCTGCCTGAAGAACTGGAACGATACGTCGAGGCCACGGTTCAAAGCGGCCGTTTTGCGTCTTCGGACGAGGCGATTGCGGAGGCGGTGCGGCTGCTCCGGCGGCGGGATGAAGCCGAGGAAGCTCGCGTTATCGACGGTGTTCGGCAGGGCCTGGAAGACATGCGAGCCGGGCGGACTCAGCCGTTCCGGGAAGCGATCGCTGAAATCCGGCGCGACCTGGACTTGCCCCAAGGCCCATGAAATACCGCATCGAGTTGGCCGAGACCGCGAAAGCCGACATTCGCGAGCAAGTACGCTGGCTGCGCGATCAGATCTCGCCCGCCGCCGCCGATCGATGGCTGGCCGGCCTGGACAAGGCCGTCGGCACGCTCGAGACCCGGCCGATGCGCTGCCCGACGATTGCGGAGAACGACAAGTTCACGGAAGAACTCCGCGAATTGCTCTACGGCAAGCGGAAATCCAAGCATCGCGTGATCTTCACCATTCGAGACGATGCGGTCTTCGTGCTTTACGTCCGCCATTCGGCCCGTGATGAGTTGGAGCCTTGAGTTCGAGCCGTGTTGATGCTACCTGCAGTGGGTGCTCGCCGCCCCTTTCATCAAAGGGCGTGCCGCGTACCGAGGAGGTTCGCGCATGGAACCGAAGCCACGAGATTCGTTCGACCGCTGGTGGTGGCGCTGCAAGGCGTTTTTCCTGGCTGGGATAGCCGTGCGGGCCGTCCATCTGGCCGTCCTCGGCATCCGTCCCGGAGTCGACGCTCCGTTGCAGCCATGGTCTCAAGTCGTTGCGCGGGTCCTCGACGCCGCGTTGCTGATTCCTCGGATCGGGCTCGTCGTCTGCTGGATCGGGCTTTTGCTCAACTCGGCTCGGCTTTCCGTCTCGGATCGTCTCGGCCTGTTCGTCTTCACGGCGTGGTATCTGGTGCTGAATCTGCAATTTGCACTCCCGAGGAACGCCCCGGCGTTTCTCTACGTGCTTGTCGGCGTGGCGGGGGTCGCGTTCTTCGTCCTCATGATTTGGTACCTGGCCAAATCGGCGGGTGAGCAGACCCAGAAGCAGATCGACGCCAAGTTCGGTATCAAGAGACCGAAGCCTCACGCCGGCGCCGGGGAGGTCGCTAGAAGCGGGGCGTGAACCTTTCGAGGCGTGGCGTGCTCAGGGCGGACTCGGCGATCCTCAGATGGGCTGCAAGTTGCTTCTGAGTCAGGCCCAGGCGGTCTCGGTCGTCGACCGCCTTGCGGATCAGGTCGCGATCGGCCGTCCATCCTGATCCGACGCGACGGCGCTCCCATGTGGTGATCAAAACCTAAATCAGGGAATCGACGCGTTCCGGGTGGGTGTAGACGTTGAAGCTCGGCCCCCGGAGGAAGCCGACGAGCGTGATCCCCAGGCGGTCGGCGACCGAGACCGCCAGGCTCGACGGGGCCGAGACCGCCGCCACGATCGGCGCCCCCGCGACGGCCGCTTTCTGTAGAATCTCAAAACTCGTTCGGCCCGAGACGAGCAAGATCCGGCCGCTCAGCGGCAGTTCGCCGTTCAGGAAGCCGCGGCCGATCAGCTTGTCGACGGCGTTGTGCCGTCCCACGTCCTCGCGGACGGCGATCAGGCGGCCTTCCGCGTCGAACAGGCCGGCGGCGTGCAGGCCGCCGGTGCGGTCGAACGCCTGCTGCGATTCTCGGAGCCGTTCGGGGAGGCCGATCAGGATCGACCGGCCGACGACCGGCCCAGGCGCGACGGCCTCGCAGCGGACGGCCACCTGGTCGAGCGCGGCCTTGCCGCAGAGGCCGCAGCTCGACGTCGCGAAGAAGTTCCGCCGCAACGCCGAGCCGTCGAACGGCCGCGACAGCCGCACATGGACGATGTTGCAGGCCCGACCGCCCAGCAGGTCCAGGTCCCCCCGCGACGCCCGCTCGACCGGCGCGACGACCTCGTCCCCCGCGTCGATCAGCCCCTCGGTGCGGAGAAAGCCGACGGCCAGCTCGAAGTCGCGCCCGGGAGTCCGCATCGTGACCGCCACGCTCACCGGCTTCTGGCCGGGGCCGCTCGCCCGGATTTCCAACGGCTCCTCGACGACGACCCAATCGGTTCGCGCGCGGGGCCCTTCCGGCCCCTCGGCCATGATCTCGACCCGCGCGGCCTCGGCGGCGGCGGCCTCGGCGGCGATCCGCAAGGCGGTGGACGGCTTCATACTGGGTTCGTGGGTCATCGCCGCCTCGAAAAAGCCGTCGACGGCTTCCCTCCCCAGGAAGATCGTTCCGGAAGAAACCGGATTTTCCGCCTTTTGATCGGCGGCCTCGGGTCTAAAATCAATCATAGGAGGATGGAGCCTGGCAAGGCAACCGGCGGCCGTCGACGGCCGCCGCAAAAGGACTTGCCGGCGTCCTACATGAAGTTCGACGCCCTTGCGTATTCGGATTGAATGGAAACGTGAGCCGTCGCTTCTCGATTACGCTTCCGATCCCCGCTGATTTGATTCCAACGATCGACGGCCGATGTGCCGCGCCGAGGGCCGTGATGACGACTGAACCCGACCTGCCGACGCCCGACGAACCGAACTCCCCGCCCGATCTCGAAACCGACTCGCGGTTTCCGTCCGGCCCCTGGGTCGGCTACTTCCTCCAGCCCGAGATCCCGCCGGGGCGGCACCCGATGGAGCTGCACCTGACGTTCAGCCGGGGGGTGGTCACCGGCGAGGGCCGCGACTTCGTCGGCGAATTCCTGATCCGAGGCCGCTACCAGGTCGAGGACGGCAAATGCTGGTGGACCAAGCGGTTCATCGGCAAGCACGACGTCTCGTACATGGGCTACAACGAAGGCAAGGGGATCTGGGGGACGTGGGACATCCCGCCCGCCTGGAAAGGGGGCTTCTACATCTGGCCCGAGGCGATGGGGGACCCGACCCGTCGGGTTCTTCACGAATCGATCGAGGAACCGGTCGACGACGCCGTCGTCAGCGAGGTCCCCGTGGAAGTCGGCGTCGGCGCATGATCGTCACGAGGCAATCCGGAACGCCCCGAAGGGCCCTTTGGGGCTGGGAAGAGGCGTGATCCCAACGCGCGGGGAGCGTTCGAGACGTTCCGGACGGCCTCTCCGTCGCCTCTCATCCGCATTCAAGCGACGTCGGCGGGGGTGAGCCGCTTGACCATCGTGATGGTGTTGCCGACGGGGTTGAAGGTCACTTCGTCCATGAACGTGCGGATCAAGAGCAGGCCGCGGCCGCCGATTCGGAGGAGGTCGTCGGGGTCGATCGGCTTGTGGATTCGCGAGGTGTCGAACCCCGGTCCCTGATCGCTGATCACGAACGTCGCCGATCGGCGGTCGAGGTGGGTCAGGACCCGAATCCGCCGCGATCGGTAGGGCTCGCACGTCCGCCGGACCTCGGCCAGTTCGAAGAAGTGGCGCTCGTCCTCCTGGCGGAGGTCGGAGCTGACCTCCAGGTTGCCATGGTAAAGCGCGTTGGTGAGCGCCTCTTGCAGGGCGACGCGGACGCGGATCTGCGCCGGGCGGTCGAGGACGCCCAGGCCGTCGATCTCGTCATGGAGCAACTGAACCAGCGAGCCGATCAGTTCGGGGTCGTTGCCGATGTTGAAGGCCGACTCGCGCCGCTCGACGCACATCAAGAGCCGTTGGCGTCGGCGGTCGATGTTGAAGACGTCGAGGACCTGGCGGACCATGTCGACCAGGTCGCGCGACAGGTCTTTCTTGGGGAGATAGTTGGCCGCGCCGGCCCGAAGCGCCTGAATCGCCACGTCCTCGCTGCCGAAGGCCGTCATCAGGATCAGCGGCACGGCCGGCCGCCGCTCGCGGACTCTCTGCACCAACTCCAGGCCGTCCATGTCGGGCATGAACAGGTCGGTCAGGATCAGGTCGGGGGGCTCTCGGTCGATCGTTTCCAGGGCCGCGGCCCCTCCTGAGGCGTGGACGACGCAAAGGCCCGCCACCTCGCGCAACAGGCCGCCGATCACCTGATGCTCGAACTCCGAATCGTCGACGACCAGCAGCCGCGTCGCCGGCCGGGCCGAATCGATCGACTCGCAGTCGAGAGTTTCCTCCATGCATCCGGTCGCCATGTCCTTCTTCTTTCTTTTCGAATCTTCGGATTTGTTCATCAAGCCTCCCAGAAGATGGTGCGCTCGACGGACCGAATGCAACTTGGGGCCGAAGATTCGTTGCCGGGGATTTGGATTCGGCCTCAACCGAACCATCGGCGCCGGCCGGCCTGGGGTCTGGCGGCGTCGAGCCAGCGTCTCAAATCGGCGGCGAACGCCTGACATGAAGGGTAGCGGCGTTCGGGGCGCTTGGCCATCGCCTTGCGGCAGATCGCCGCCAGCGGCCGGGGGATGCTCTGGTCGATCTCGCGAGGGTCGGGGGGCTCGTGGTTGATCGCGTGGAACAGGACGTACGACGGCGGCCCGCAGAACGGGGGGCGGCCGCAGAGCAACTCATAGAAGACCGCGCCCAGGCTGTACTGGTCGCTGGCGGGCGCGACCGCGCCGGGGGCGCCGACGGCCTGCTCGGGGGCGATGTAGGCGGGAGTGCCGAGGATGGTCCCCGGCGGCGCGGGGGCCTCTCCGGAATCGGGTCGGTAGGCGATCCCGAAATCCATCAGGTGGGCGCCTCCCTGGGCGTCGAGCCGGACGTTGGCCGGCTTGACGTCGCGGTGGACGATGCCGAAGCCGTGCGCGTACGCCAGGGCCTCGGCCAGCTCGGCGACGATCTCCACCCCCCGACGATGCGTCGGCCGGGCCTTGGCGACGAACTCGGCCAGGCTCTCCCCCTCGATCAGGGCCAAGGCGATGTAGAGCTGGTCGCCGTCGCGGCCCGCCTCGTACACCGAGACGATCCGGGGATGTCGCAGCCTCGCCAGGGCGCGCGCCTCGCCGAGGAACCGCTCGAACGAGCGGGGCGACCGGGGGGCGCCGGCCCGCAGCAGCTTGAGCGCCACCTCGCGCTCCAGGGTCGGGTCCGAGGCCCGGTAGACCGTCGCATGCCGACCCTCGCCGAGCAGGCCCAAGATCCGGAACCGCCCCAGGCCGCGCGTCTCGGCCCGGGCCGAGACCTGGAGATCGGTCGCCGGCCGCCGCGCGGCGGCCGTCGGGCGGGGCGGATCGAGCTTCGCGACGGGAGTCAAGCCGGCGGCGGGAAGACTGGCGAGGACCACGGCGGACGTCGGCGCGGCGGTGGCGGCCAGCATGTATCGGCTGTCGGCCGAATCGTCGGGGTCGTCGTCGAACGGCGGCACCATGAACTCGCCGCTCTCGAAGCCGCGGAGGTCGGGCTCGACCAAGGGCTCGGTTCGGCCTTCCATCGCCCCAAGGCGCGGCGCCCGACGCGGCAGCGGCCCGAGGACCCGCGTCCAGCCCGAATCGCCGTTCGACGAGCCCCCCGCCGGCAGCTTCGCCAGGCACCGAGGACAACGGAAGATCCTCCCGAGCGGATCGTCTCCGAGCCGGGAGACTCGGCCGCACGAAGGGTTTGGACACTGCACGGCGTTCGTCATCAGCGGCCCCCCTTCCCTGCGCCATGTCCTCGACCCCCTCCCCGGGGCCGAGCCCGAACCGAAGCGAAGCGACGTTCGCGACGCCTCGTCCGCCGTTTGCCGGAAATCCCAAGATGCGATAAGCTGGCTGTCCGCGACCCGGACCGGATCGACCTCGCAGCCGCGGCGACGTTTTTCGCAACGTGGAATCCAAGCGACTCTATATCTTCCCCCGACCC
>CALCIC010000124.1 GCA_937907405.1 uncultured Isosphaeraceae bacterium
CTCTTTCCCTACACGACGCTCTTCCGATCTGTTCGTCACCGTCGGCGTCATCGTGTCGCTGACGATCGGGATGACCCGCGCGACCCGTCGGTACGACGCGCTCTCCGCTCGCGTGCAGGCGGCCTTCCATCGCCAGGACGCGCCCCGGCCGCCGGCCCTGTATTCGAGCGACCTCCAAGGCCGGGAGCGGGTCGAGGTGCTCCAGAAGCTTGACGAGATCCTGGCCCGGCTGCCCGCCGACCGCGGGGCGTCGCCCGTGACGCACGGGCCGCTTTCCTCCTCTCAATGATCGATCGAGGCGCCGACATGAGTGATTCGACGCGCGAGACTGACGCGGGGGACGTGCGGTTCTGGGCCGACGACGGCGTCGCGATCGGCCTTGACGACCGGCTCCGCGCGTTCGTGCTGGAGCTGAGCGGGAAGGAAGGTCTGACGTGGGCCGACCGCATCATCCAGTCGTTGGTCACGACCGCCGCCGGAGGGGACGCGCGGGCGCAGCATGAGATCTTCCAACGAATCGGCGCGGCGCCGAAGTCGGATCGAACCGTCGAGACGTGTTCCATCGACGACGCGACCGCCCGCAAGGTACTGGAGGCCGTCCGTGGACTTGTCAAGGATCGTTCCGTTGCTTAACGCCGTCCGATGCCGGCCGCCGAAGAGTCGAGCCGAGCTGAGCGACTGGGTGCGCGCGTTCACCGGCGTCACGATCCCGTCGCGGGCCGTCTGCCAGGGGCATTCGGCGCCGTTCGACATGTTCGCCCGCCAGGTGCTCGAGCGCCCCTCGCTGGCCCTCTGGCACGGGCCGCGGGGGAGCGGCAAGTCGTTCCTCTCGGCGCTCGACACGCCCCTCGCCAGCCGGTTCAACCCGCGCCACGAGACCCACGTCCTGGGGGGCTCGCGGGCCCAGTCCGAGCAGATCTACCGGGCGCTCAAGGCGCTGGTGGTCGAGGGCAGGGGGGTCTACGGCGGCGACCAGGACACGCTCGACCGGCTGCTCAAGACCGAGGCGCTGTACGGCAACGGGTCGCGGGTTTCGATCCTCGCCGCCAGCCCGACGAGCGTCCGGGGGCCGCACGTCGCCAGCCTGAAGCTCGACGAGGTCGACGAGATCGCCAACGACATCCGCGAGGCGGCCCTCGGCATGGCGATGGACCTCCGGGGGGTCAAGTCGAGCGTCCTGATGACCTCGACCTGGCACAAGCTGACCGGCCCGATGGCCGACCTGGTCGAACAGGGGCGCTCGGGCGCGTTTCCAGTGCACACATACTGCGTTTTTGAAGTGCTTGAGCGTTGCCCGACGTCTCGGAGCGGCAAAAACCTGGAGAAATGCCCGGAATGCCCGCTGATGGCCTGGTGCCACGAAGACCGCCGCCTCGACCCCAAGCTCCGGCCGAAGGCCAAACGCAGCAACGGCCATTACGGCATTGATGCGTTGATTCAAAAGGTCAAGGGGGTCTCCGCTCGGGTCTTCGCCAGCGACTACCTTTGTCGCGGTCCGCAGGCCGAGGGGGTCTGGTTCAGCCAGTTCGAGCTGGCCGACAACGTGGGGGAGGCGGCCGAGTTCGACCCGGCGCTTCCGGTCCAGATCGCGGTCGACAGCGGCGTCTTCACCGGCGCCGTCCTCTTCCAGGTCAACCCCGGGGCGCAGTGGGGGACGGTTCGGGAGCCCTTGCGGGTGAACGTGTTCGCCGAGTATCTGGCCGAGGGAAAGCCGGCCGAGGTCTGCGCCCTTGAGCTTCGGGAGCTCGCCGACCGTCACTGCGGCGCGGCGACGCGATACGTCTCGACCGACTCGGCCGGCGGCGCCCGCAATCCGGTCGGCCCGACCGTCCTGTCCGAATATCAGCGATGCGGCCTCGTCGGCGAAACGGGGATCGAGCAGTGGCCCAAGTACCCCGGTTGCGTGACCGAGGGGCTCGGCCTGATCGAGAGCCTGATTCGATCGGCCGACGGCACGGTTCGACTGAAGATCCACCCCCGTTGCAAGCACCTGGCCACGGCCTTTTTGAGCTACGCCCGGGCCCGACGTTCGGGCCAGTGGATGGACTACCCGGCCGATCCGCAGCATCCGGCGGAAGACCTGATCGACGCGCTTCGAGGCGGCCTTCGGGTCGCCTTGCCCGAGGGCGCCAGCCCCGCCGAGCCGCTCCGCCGCGCCAGGGCGGGACGGGTGTTTTGAAGTCGACGACCTCGCGCCCAATCCTTCTCCCGCCGGGAGAAGGCGGCCGAAGGCCGGATGCGAGGCGATCGCCGGAGAAGAGCGCCCTCGACGGCCGTCGTCCGTGGTGTATCCGACGACCCTCACCCGGCCGTTCCGGCCACCCTCTCCCGGCGGGAGAGGGGATTCGGCTCTCAATTGCGTATCAGGATTTGTTCTCTTCCTCATCGAGCACGAAAAGTACCATGCCATTTTCGACCACGACAGGCGCGTTGGGTCCTTCGTCGCCGGCGGCGGGCATGCCGCGGATCGCGCTGGCGGACGGCCGGAGGCTCGATCATCCTCATCCCGAGTGGCTGGCCCATCAGCTCAGGTGGCGTTGGCTGCTCGACTCGTGGGAAGGGGGCGAGGCGTACCGGACGGCGGTGTACGGCTACGACCCGCACGGCATGCCGGTGCGAAACCTGATCCGGCACAAGCGCGAGTACCCCTCGACGTTCGACGCCGGGTACTCCCCGGCGACCGGACGACCGGCGGGGACCGACCAGGCGAACCAGGCGACCGACGACGACTATGAACTGCGTCGGGCTCGAACGCCGGCGCCCACATTCGTCGCCGAGGCGGCCGAGACGCACCTCGCGCGGATCTACAGCCGCGAGGTCAAGCGCGACGGCCCGTCGCGGCTGACCGCCTGGTGGCGCGACGTCGACGGCCGGGGCGCCTCGATCGACCAGTGGATGTCCGGCACGATCGCGCCGCTCTTGCTGGTCCTGGGGCAGCTCGACCTGATCGTCGACCACCCCGCGACGCCCGACGGCGAGGAGGTCCGCACGCGGGCCGACGAGATCCGGCTGGGGCTCGACGCCTGCATCGCATCGTACATTTTGCCTGAAAACATGATGTGGTGGCGTTTGGATCGGCTGGGCAGGTACGTCGAGTGCCTGGTCCGCGAGGTCCACGACGACAGCCGCACGGCCTGGCGGTTCTGGGACGCGACGAGCTGGACGCTCTACGACGCGTCGGGCGAGGTCGTCAAGACGGCCCCCCACGGCCACGGCCGCGTGCCGATCGTCCGGGTGTTCGACCGCCGCCGGCCGCGGTGCATGAACATCGGCATCCCCAGATATGAAAGCATCGCGGAAATTCAGCGCGAGTATTACAACCGCGACAGCGAGCTCATCCTTTCCGACACCACGCAGGCCCACCCGTTGCTGCAGGGGCCGGAAGACTTCGTCAAGGCCGACGGCACGGTGCCGATCGGCCCCAACTGGCTGCTCCCCAAGAAGAAGAACACGCACGGCGGGGCCGCGACCTACGAGGGGTTCGACGTCGTGCCGTTCCCGAAGGACGGCGCCGAGTCGATCCGCCTGAACAAGGCCGACCTCCGCGACGCCGCGGACCGCGCGGCGCTGTTGACCAAGCCGGCGGGCGCTTCGGGGACGGGGGGCTCGACGGTCGGCCAAAGCGCGGTGTCGAAGCGGATCGACCAGGCGGCCGGCAACGACCTGTTGAGCAAGATCGCCGGAGTGCTCGGTCGAGCCGAGCTTCAGCTCGCCGAGCTGGCGCTCACGGTGATGGGCGGCGGCGCGGCCTCGACCGAAGATCGCGAGGCGGTCCGGGTCCAGTATCCGACGGCCTTCGACCTCTCCACCGGCGAGGAGCTGGCGCGGACGGTCGGCCAGTTTCAGGCGATCCTGGCGGCGGCGGGGAACGCCCCCGAGACCGAGAGCGAGCTGCTCAGCCGCCTGATTCGGCTGATGCTGCCGGGGCAGGACGACCAGTCCTACGCCCGCTTCGACGCGGAAATCGCCCTGTACCTGGACGTCGAATCGAAGGGGCCGTGAGGCCGGACGAGGTCCGTCGGCTTCGGTTGCTTGATCGACAAGTCTTTGAATGAGGATCATCCGTGAACGACTCGAACGAAGGCCATCCGAGCACGACCACGGCGCCGGGCCAGGCGCCGGCCTCGGCGACCTTGTCGGCCGAGGAGCAGCAGCGGCTGCGGACTCTGGAAAGCCAGTTGAAGGAGTATCAACGTCTGCAAGAGGCGACTCTTGAGCAGAAGGAGACCGAGCGGCTGCGGGCGCTGGCGGAGAAGGGGCAGATCGAAGAAGCCCTGAGCCAGCAGCGGCAGGCGTGGGAGCAGAAGCACGCCGAGGCGCTGGCGAAGTACTCCAGCCTGGAACGTCAGGTTTACGAGGAACGGAAGACGGCGGCGATCGCCGAGGCGTTCCACGGCCGGATGTTCGTTGGGGACACGGCCGAGCAGAAGACGGCCGCCGCCGTGATGGTCCGCAGACTGCTTCAGGACGAATTCGAGACCGTCCGCGACGCGTCGGGCTCGCTGCTCGTCCGCGACAAGGCGAGCGGCCGTCCGGCGTCCGAGGCGATCCGCGAGCGGCTCGATTCGCCGCAGTTCGCCATCTTCTTCGCCCCCAGTTCGCGAGGCGGCTCGGGGGGCGACGCCACCCGCGCTCCGGCCTCGGCGCACGCGGCGCAGCCGGGCTCGCTGGAGTCGATCGCCAGCCAGTTCCGCAACCGTCAGAACCAGTACCAGTCGTTCGGCCTGCACCCGCTGGGCTGACCGCACCGCCCGAGCCCCCCCCATCGTGCGGCGCCCGCCGCATCGCGCATCACTTCCTCACCGATCGGAGCTTGCTTCTATGCCTTCTTATGAAAACGGCCCCTTGTCGCAGTACTCGGCCTTCAGCGCCGGCGTGCTTCCGAACGACGTGTTCGGCGTGGCCATCAACTGGTTCGTGAACCGCAACCCGCTGGTGTCGCGGCTGCCGAAGCTGCCCACCGGGTCGCCGCAGTTCCTGATCACCAACGACAACTACCGACCTCGGTCGATCAACCTGAACAACGGTTCCGCGGTTGCTTCGGGGGCGACCTCGGCGGTCGTTGCCGACGCCTCGATGTTCGACACCGGCGACGTGATCCAGATCGAGCAGGAGTATCTGCTCGTGACGGCCGTGGATCCGGGGGCGAACAGCCTGACGCTGACCCGCGGCTACGCCGGCACCACGGCCGCCGCCCACAACGACGGCTTGCCGGTCTTTCTGATCAGCAACTCGCGGACGGGCGCCGAGACGAACGTCGCCAGCGTGAGCCGGATTCCCCAGGCCACCACGCAGTACTGCCAGACAGTGCAGCACGCCTATCAGGTCGGCGGCGCGCTTCAGGCCGATTCCAACTACGGGACGGCGTACGCCACGCCGCTGGACCGCGACCGGATGCTGGCCGTTCAGCATGTGATGGACGACTTCGAGAGCGCCTGCTACTACGGCAAGGGAGTCGCTCTGACCTCGGCGTCGAGCCGGCCCTTGATGAAGGGGGTGCAGAGCATCCTGACGTCCAACAACGTGACCGCGCCGACGAACGCCGCGGCCTACAAGCCGAGCGACCTCGTCCGCGACACGCTTCAGGCGTGCTTCAACGGCGGCGGCAACCCGAGCCTTCTGGTGGTCAGCACCGACTTCCTCAGCGCGTTCGCGGTGTGGGGCCACGCCGCGATGCGGGTCAACGCCGGCTCCAACGTCTTCGGCACGCCGATCGATCTGTTCGAGGCCCCGTTCCTCTCGGGGATCTCGATCATCCCGGCGCCGCTGCTTCGTCCCGGCACGGCGATCTGCCTGTCGGCCCACGAGGCTCGGGTCCGGCTCAAGCGGTCGATGATCGACAAGCCCCGGGGCTCGCGCGGCGACGCCTTCGAGGGGGACATCATCATGGAAGGCGCGATCGAGATCGACAACGAGGCGCACCACGCCTGGGTGTCGGGCATCACGGCCTTCTCGGCCGTTTGATCGAGCCGAGTGCCGGCGCGGGTTCACGTCCGGCTCGTCCCGCGCGCGTCCGTTCGGGCGCGCGCGGGGGGGCCTTCCCCGATCGATCACCCGATCAGGATGTTATTTCTCATGTACACGTTCCCCGGTCTCTGGCCGTTCATCGAGCGCGCCGCGGAGGGCCGCTCGCCGTATCAGCTCGGCCGCGGCCGCGAGCTGTGGCACGCGAGACAGCTTCAGGACGCGCTCGGCCAGCTTCCCCGGCTCGACGACCCGAGCCGCAAGGCTCTGTTGGCGCACGCCGTCCGGGTGCGCGACTCGCTGGCGACGGTCGTCGAAGGGATGGACCTGGCCCTCGCCGAGATCGCCAGGGCCACGGCGACGCCGTTGGAGCCGCGTCGCAGACGCGATCGTTAGACGCGCGGCGCGGATCGGGCCTCGCCCTCCCCGGATCAACCGACACTCTCGTACGAGCTTATCCATGAGCGAGTCAGAATATCTCACCACCGTCTACGCCTGCGACGAGCACGTCGCGGTGCGGAGCAGCGGCGACTTCGCGGTGCTGGCGCCCGACTGGCAGAAGGCGGCTTACGGGGTGGACGGGGCCTTCGCTCCCGCCGACCGCTGGACGCTGACCTCGGCTTCGGTCGACTTCGAAGCGGCGGGGGTCCGTCGGGGCCACGTCGTGTCGCTCCGCAAGCCGGCCTCGGCGTTCAAGGGGGCGGGCGAGTTGCTGGCCGTGGAATCGGCCTCGGGCGCCGCGGTTTCGCTGCGAAGGATCGGAGCGAAGCCCGGCGCCGGGGCGCCCCCCGCGCCCGCCTCGGGCGTGACGGGCGTCGAGTTCGCGATCGCCACGCTCGACCCTCAGATCGAGGAGGCGAGCTTCGAATTGAATCGACGGTTCAACATCGACCCCGACGTCGGCGGCCGTCGCCCGACTGATCTGTACGACCTCCGCGATCTGCGGCAGGCGTGCGTGCTCAGCGTTCTGATCCGCCGCTACGCCGCGGAGACGCGCGGCGAACAGGGCGACTTCGCGCTGAAGCTTCAGCAGGCCCAACGCGAGCTTTCCGAACTCCTGGCGCGGCTCGACCTGCGGTGGGGTTGCAGCGGCTCGGACGAACAATCGACTTCCCTCTTCTCGACTCGCATTGTGAGGTGATTCCATGCCCTTTTTGGTTCCCCGCGAAGGCGACGTTCAATTGCTCGCCGACCTGCTGGGCGGCGGCGCGCTCGAGTCCTGGTCGCTCGGCCTGTTCAACTCGGCGATCACTCCGGCCGAGACCGACACGGCGGCGACCTACACCGCCCACGAGGCGAGCTTCGCCGGCTACGCCCGGAAGCCGCTGACGCGGTCGGTGTCGGCCTCCACCTGGAACACGCCGGCGCTGCAACCGCCGTCGGGCTCTCCGGCCTGGTCGGGCCGAACGCAGGTCGGCCATTCGCAGTACGGCTCGGCCCCGCAGACGTGGACCTGCACCGGCGCGGGCGACTCCGTCTACGGCTATTTCATCATCGGCGCGACCAGCGGCAAGCTGATCTGCGCCGAGCGGTTCGCGACGCCGAGGACGCTCGCCAGCGGCGACAGCCTGTCGATGACCCCGGTCTTCGAGGCCGCTTGACCACCCCCCGACGACCCACCGCCGCCGCCGCCTGAAGCCGCGACCGGCCTGCCCCCCCCCGACGCGACGACCCGGCCCAACGATCCAATAAGTCCGAGGTGCAAATATGGCGAAATTTTACGTCTCCGTGACTCGCGGGTCCGACGCGACCGGCGACGGCTCGGCGACGAACCCGTGGAAGACCATCCTCCACGCGATCGGGGTCTCCCCCGCGGTGGTTGCCGACCCGGCGAACCCGAACACGCTGTACATCGAGCCGGGCGTCTATCGCGAGACCGTCGGCCTGGGCGTCGCCTCGTCCGCGGCCTCCCCGCTGACGATCATCGGCGACGCCGACGGCGCAGGGTTCGCGGCGGGGGGGTACGCCTCTCCGGTCGCGGGGCTCGTCGAATGGCGGACATGGACCGATGAGACGACCGTGATGCCCAACATCAGTTTCTACGTCGGTCCGGGGAAGGATTACGTCACGGTCGAGAACGTCAAGTTCGTCGGCGGGGGAACGGATTCGGGGAACATCTACATCGAGGGCGCCAGCAACCTCACGTTCCGGGATTGCAACTTCATCGGTCATTACGCCACCTCGACCGGGACGATCGTCCGCGTCGAGCCGGCCGTCGGGCCCCCCCTCAACCTCAGTATCGAACGCTGTCATTTCACGATGATCTCCGGCGCCGCGGTCTTCTTCGCGGTTCCGCTGAACTCCGTCGACTGGTCGCTCGACTCGAAGATCGTCAACTGCTCGTTCGTGGGCCTTTCCACCGGCGTCGCCGTCGTCGAGTACGGCGGCTCGGGAGGATACCACGCGGGCGGGTTGGCAATCCAGAATTGCATGTTCATGGTTCCAACCTACGCCGTCCAGGCGTACTACGGGTCGTCGGCCCTGTCCACTCCCTTCACGGTCAACGGCTGCGTGCTCCTCGGATGCACGCTCCGCGCGGAGGTCGCCGGCCAGATCGTCGAGAACGGCAACGTGTTCATGGCGAAAGACGCCAACACGAACGTGCCGGCGGGCGCGAATTCGGTGTTCAACGCATGCCCCGCGCTCGACTTCGGCGACGACCGCCTGACGGGTCTTCCGCTCCGGCCGTTCGGCACGCCCTCGGCCGCCAGCCTGTTCGCGGGCTTCGGCGCTTACGGAACGCCGCCGACGACCGACCTGACCGGCCGCAACCGCCCCGAGGGGGCCGGCTCGACCTCCCCCTCCGCCGGCTGCCTCGAACGCCACGACACGGGGGTCAAGGACGTGACGCATCAAGACGCCGGCTCGACGGCCTGCATGGCGCTCGTCGGCCCGTCGTCCCAGGAACGGCCGATCCTGGTCGACTCCCAACCGACGACGATTTCGGTCAAGGTCCGCTGGGACGGCAACCACGGAGACGCGGCGAAACCGCAAGCGGTCCTGATCGCCGAACCACAGATCGGCGTCGCGGGCCAGGTGGCGACCGCGACCTCGACGGGAGGGACGGGCTCGACGCCCAACGCGTTTGAAACGCTCACCTTCGCGCCGTTCACCCCCACCGGGCCCGGCGTCGTGATGCTGCGAATGGTCTCGCGGGCGGCGGCCGGCAACGGCGCGGCGTATTTCGATACCATCACCTTTTCATGATTGGTGCCATGGCGTCATCTTTCGCAACCTGGTATCGCGGAAGTCCGATCCCGAACACCGCCGTCGGATCGAGCAGCCACTTCGCGCATGCCTATCGCGGGGCCGAGGGGTCTCCGGTGGTCCGGGCCGACGTCGCGACGACGACGGCTTCCGGAGGCCTGGAGACGGGGGGGGCGGCGGCCCCGTTCGTCGGTCGGGTCGTGCTCGCGGGAGGCGGAATCGCGACCGGGGGGACTGTCGACGCGGTCGTCTCGTGGATCGCCGCGGCCTCCGGGGGCGTCCGGCTGGGGGGCTCGGCGGCGACGACGGCGACAGCCCCCCAGGCCCCGTCGGACTCGTTCCGATACTGGCGTCGAGGCGCGTCGGTCTCGAGTACGGCGCAATCGTCCTCCGGCCGCTTCGACCACTTTCGCCGCGGCTCGGTCGGGTTCCCGGCCGTCGTCCGGACGGTCGGCGCGTCGTACTCGATGGTCGCCTCCGGGGGCGCGTCCCTGGGGGGAACGGCCGAGCTCGGCCCCCAGGCGCTGACCGCCTCGGCGGCCGGCGGAGCGCGACTCGGAGGGGTCGCGCCGGCCTCGGCGTCCCTGGCGGTCACGATCGGCGGCGGGCTCGACGTCTCCGGGCTTGCCGACGGCGTGGTTTCGACCGCCGCGCCGGCCTCGGGCGGTTGGGCCCTGAGCGGCCGACCCCTTGCAAACCTGTCGGCCTCGGCCGTCGCTTCCGGCGGCGCGACGTTCGGCGGATCCAGCCTCATCATAGATATTGGCTATCATCTCTATATTAACGACGGGCATGGCGGCCCCATCGACTATGCGACTCCCGCCGACACGGTTTACGGCCTCTCCTGGACGAGCCCCGTGTTGACGGCGCCGTCGTCGTATCAGTTCGGCGTCCGCGCGTTCGGCTCGACGGGGCTTGAGGAATGCAACCTCGACGCCTCGGTACGCCTCGACCTCGACGCCGACGGCGACGATGTGACCTGGGTCCCGCGTCCGCCGATCGGCGTCCGGGCCACGCCTCTGGCCGGCGGCGGGATTCGGGTCGAATGGACGGCCGTGTCGACCGACGCGCGTCGTCGCCCCGTCGGGTTCAACGTCTACGCCCAGGCCGGGACGCTGACGGATTACACCACTCCGATCGCCGTCGTGCCGTTCTTGACCGATCGCGCCGGGTCGTTCGCCGCCGAGATCAACTCACTGATCGACGGGGCGACGTATGCGATCGGCGTGCGGGCCTGGAACGCTTCGGGAGAGGAAAGCAACGTCAGTTGCATTTACGTCGACGCAGATTCGTCCCCGCCTTCCCCCGTCGGCTCGCTTCAAGCGACGCCGATCGCGCGTCTCATTTGATCCCTCCATATCAATATCAACGAGTGGCCGCATGGGCCGCGCGAAGCGGTTCCGCTCGCCGCGTTCCGCGCGGTCGCGGAGACGATCGCTCATGTCCGTCCGATTCAAGAACGCCGCTGGAATCAGTCTGGGCTCCGACCGATCCGCCGGCCGCGGCGCCGCCGCCGCCACGATCGCGTTCCGCATCCGGTTCAACTGGCCGCCGCCGTCGACGGAGAACACCGTCTGCCTCTCCAGCGGCGTGTTCACCTGGGCGACCAGCAACATCAACACCAGCTCGAACCTGCTCAACGTCTACAGCACGTTCGCGCTGCCGAGCGGATACGTGGTCTGTTCGGGCCAGGTCGCGGCCAACGCGGTCAGTCACGTCGTCGTCACCTACGACAAGGACGACGTGACCAAGCAGGCGATGTACATCAACGGCGAGCGGTTCCTGTCGGGGACGCCGAAGAACGTCGCGTTCACCACGTGGGACCCGACGTTCCTCCAGATCGGCACGTTCGCCGACACGACGTCGAACCTCATCGACTTCGACATGGAGGGGGTCCTTTCGATCAACGGATACGCGGTCACGCAGGCCGAGGTCACGGCCCTCAAGAACGGGGCCGACCCCACGACGTTCGGCCTGGGCGCGGAGCTGCGGGGCTATTGGCCGTTGACGGGGACGCCGGGGGCGGCCGTGACCGCCGCCGACGTGGGGATCGCCAACGCGATCGTCTCCGGCGGCACGCCGTCGAACGCCGGCACGGGCTCCACGGCGGGCAGTTCGCTGGTCTACGGCGCCGCCATGCCCTACCTCTCCCCGGTCGGTCACGGCGATTTCGCCGTGTATTCGTCCGGCAAGACGGTGCGGGTCGGGTTCGAGTTGACGAACGTGGGCTCGCCGGTCGTCGCCACGGCCGGAAGCATGACGACCGCGCCGACGATCAGCATCAACGGCGGCCCGCCGATCACGCTGGAACGGCCGCTCTACACCGGAGACAAAAGCTACGCGGGGGTCATGCTGTTCACGCCGTCGGGCGTGACCGTCCCCGTGGGGGCGGACGTCACGATCTCGACCGTGGACGGCTGGATGGGGACGAGCGTCGGCCCCGTCGTGGGAGTCTCCAACCTGGCGATCCCCAACCGATCGGGAAAGCCGGTCTACAGCGACATGCCCGCCGACCTCCGGGTCGGCTACGGCTTCGCCTACGACTCGTCGTACTGGAGCATCGGCTACGGCAGCAAGAACCTCGCCCAGCGGCTCGACGTCACCTATGGAAAGTTCGCCCGCCGCGGCGACGACACGGTCGCCGAGAACGTGCAGCGGCTCTTCATGGCGACCAACTACGGCAACCAGTTCGACGCGACGGGCACGCCCAATCGGCTCGGGCTCTACGCGATCCAGTACGACGACAACGACCCGGCGAACCCGACCGACATTTCGATCGTGTCCAACGACGGCCCGGCCCATCAGCAGGGCGTGACCGAGATGCACGCCTACGCCAACCCCGGCGTGGGAGGCGTGGGCAAGGCGAAGGTCTACGACGTCCAGGCCCCGCACTGGACCGTGTCGCTGGCCTCCTCGTGCTCGGCTTCCGATTCGACCCTGACCCTCGCCTCGCTCGCCGACGTCGTCAATCCGGCCAATTACGACGGCCCCAGGCAGTACCTCAAAGTCGACGACGAGTACATGGTGATCACGGCGGTCGACGTCGGCGCGAGCCAGGTCGCCGTCACGCGCGGAAGTTACGGATCGACGGCGGCGAGCCACGCGGCGAACGCGACGGGGGCGATGAGCGCGGTCAGCCCGTTCTACGACCTCGCCGCCAGGTTCACGGGGCCCGGCGGGGCGCCCAACTACAAGAACCTCGTCATCCTCGGCCCCGGCGACTGGACGCCCCCCGTCCCCCCGGTCCCGATCAATCTCGACCGCTCGTTCGCCAACTTGCAACAGGCGCCCAAGACGATCCAGGACTCGCTCGCCAACGGGGCGGGCGTGCTCCGCTACATGAGTTCGACGGACGGCGGTTTCGGCTTCTCGTGCGAGCCCGAGCACCTGAGACTCGACTCCGACCTCTATCTGGCGGAAGACCCCAAGTTCGTCCTGGCGTCGCGGATCGTCTCGTCCGAGACCGCGACGGCCGCCAACTGCCCGTACGTCTACAGTCACTCGTTCCTCAAGAACGCCCAGAAGTACACGGTGACGCTGGCGGCGGCGATCACGACGGCCCCCGCCGCCGGGACGGTTGAAGTCATCAAGATCACTTACGACGCGGCCAACCCCGTCATGTACTCGATCCGCCTGGAGCTTCCTAGCGGCGAGGTCGTCCGCGTGCTCGAAGTGAACGGCGACGACGTGACGGTCGTCCGGGGGGCGGACGGCACCACCCCCGCGACTCAGGCGGCCGGTCCGATCCAGGCACGATGGCGGATTCCCGCCTCGTCCGACGCGGTCTACCAGTCGAACGGCGACGCGAAGACGGTCTGCACCACGGCCGAGAACCACAATCTCTGGACCCGATGCATGGTCGGGATGCCGGGTTCGAACGACCTCAACCCGCTCGCTCGGATCAACGTGACGCTCACGGCCGACGTGACGTCGCTCGACCAGACCGTCTTCAACGTCTCGGTGGCCGCCGCCGACGCCCCGTACCTCGTCCCCGGCCTGTTCATCGTGTTCCGCAACGAATGCGTGCGGGTCGAGACGGTGAGTCTGACGCCGGGAACGCCGTACACGGGGACGATCACCGTGGAACGCAAGGCGGCGTGGTCGCTGGCGGGACGCCTGAACTACCAACAATCTCCCGCGAAGACGTCGGACATGCCGCCGGCCGGCACCATCGGCACGGGCTCGTCGGGCGGCGTCTACTGCGTCTCGGCGGACGGGTTGAGCCACTGCTGGTCGATCGGCGCCTCATACATGGTCGTCGTGATGGTCACCGGACCCAGGACGTTCACGATCCGGCGGTACGGCATGCCGGACGTGAATCAACACTGGAACCAGGTCGGCGTTCAACCGACGGCCCCGATCCTCGACGACGAATCCGCCGACGTCCGCACCGCCGGCCCGGTCGCGAGCTATTCGTTCACCCACGCAGCCGAGATGACCAAGCTCTGCCCCGGCTGCGACCACTGGCTGAACATCCCGGAGTACGCCTCCGACGACATGGTGGACGCCATCGCCAAAATGACGCTGGACGTCCTTCCGGCCGGAAAGCACCGGACGATCGTCGAGTTGGGGAACGAGTTCTGGAACTACGGGAGTCCGCGTCTTCAGGGAGCGAACGAGGTCGCGGCGGTCTGCGGCTACGACTACTCTCAGCCCGGAATCGACCTGCTGATCTATCGGGGCTGGGCCGCCTTCAAGCGGGTCCAGGCCGTGTTCGTGGCGGCGGGCCGGGGAGCCGAGGTCAAGTTCGTCTTGGCCTGGCAGCAGGGGAACGTCGGCTTGATGCTCGCCAGGGCCCAGGCCCTGGGGGTCGACTCCGACGTCCACGTCGTATCCACGGCCCCGTACTTCTTCCCGTTCTCGTCGACCGAGCTGAACGCGGCCTACAACGCGTCGAGCGACGAGGAATGCCTCGACGTCTGGAAGTTCGACCTGGAATACAACATGTCGAACATCGGCGGCACGCTCTACGCGGACGGCAAGGCCCGACGCGACTACGAGGCGGCGACCGGCCGAAGCATCGAATTCATCGAATACGAGGGTAACGCGGACTCCTACGTCCCGGTGCCGATCGTCAGCGTCGTGAACGGCCTCTATCGCAACACCGACCTCAACTACAACCCCAACAATTACAACGCCGCGTACGACTTCCCCTACATCCTCAAGCGCCGCGGCGGCGTGGACGGGATCGCGCTCTTCGACTACGTGAACAACCCGTACTGGAACGACCCGGAACAGGCGTGGTCGATGTGGGGCGTCTACAACTGGGAGGGCCAGCAGGCCGGGCGCGGCGACGGCAGCGACGGCAAGTTCGACAACCGCCTCTGCCTCGTGACGCCGGGCAAGGCCAACACGAAGCATCCGACCGTCAACCAGGACGCCAACGTCGTCTCGGTGCGGGCTCAGGCCGTGCTCGATTACAACGCGGCTTACGCCGCATACGTCAATCCCGGAGGCGGCGACACCGGCGGAAATCCCGGAGGCCCTGGCGGCAATCCCGGAGGCCCTGGCGGCAACCCCGGAGGCCCTGGAAACGGGACTGGAATCGGCGTCCCCCAGAAGCCGAGGCGATGGGTCCCCCCCGCGCGGCCTCGACGTTGACGTCTCCTATCAACAGGTGAATCCCCATGACGAGTCATCGCGAGCGCGACGTTCGCAACGCAATCCAGGAGCTGCTCGACGTCACCGGCGCGTTCGACGGCGTGTACCTCTCCGGGCTTCCCGAGCACCGGGGCGAACGCGCCGGCGATCGTCGCGCGGCGGCGATCGAGCCCGACGCGACGACCGAGTCCGACCTTTGGGACGACGTCACAGGCGCGATGGTGATGACCGCCTCCGTCGTCCTGACCTTCCTCGCCCGCGACGAGGACCCACAGCTTCGCGACGAGGCGGCCGAGCTGCTCTTGAATACGGCTGCGGCGGTGCTCAACGGTCGATCGCTGGCCGGCGCGACGCTCCCCGGATCGACCCGAATCCGGTCGTGGAGCTGGCTGAAGCCGACTGCTCCCGAGCGGCGGATCGCCGCCAGGCTCGAATTCCAGTACCTGGTCGAGGGCTGGAGCGGCCTCGACCTCTCCGAATGACCCGGACCGATCACGACTTCGTCACACCACGTGTTCTCTTGCTCAATTTCAAAGGAGTTGATCCATGGCTGCGACCAAGATCCAGGCGAACTGGACGGCCGTGTCGTTCGCCTCGACGCCGATCTCGCGGGTTTCCCAGGTGAGCTTCACCCAGGGAGGGTCGCTGGCGGCCTACTCCGCCGACGGCGACCACTTCCCGACCGTCGTCGTCAACCTGATGAACAAGCCCCGCGCCTCGGTCACCAGCGCCGACGCCGCGGCCCTGATGTCGATCGCCCCCGGCGAGACGGGGTCGTTCAGCGCGACCCACAAGGACGCCAAGGGGGAGGCCGGCGGAGACATCCTCTACG
>CALCIC010000125.1 GCA_937907405.1 uncultured Isosphaeraceae bacterium
CGGACCAGGTTACCCAGGTCGAAAAGTTGTGGCCATACCTATGCCCGGGGGGAGAGGGGAGTCCATCTTCGGCCCGCATGCGGCTCGATTGCAAGCCGCGCTAAGCGGGTGGACCCGGTCTTCCTAGAATTCGACATGATCCGCATCATGCTCGACGTCCCACCCGCGACGAACTCCGCGCCCTCCGCCGCACCGACCTGCCGCCCAAAATGCGCCAACGCATCGAGATGGTCGCCCTCTCGGACATCGGCTGGTCGGCCCCGAGGATCGCCGACCACCTCGGCCGCCATCCGCAGACCGTCCGCGACCTTCTCCGCTCATTCAACGCCCGCGGCGTGGCGGCCCTGCGTCCCTTGGTCAGCGGCCCGGCCCCCGACCCCGAGCGGCGAGGCCGAGTCGTCTCCGCCCTGAGCGAGATGCTAGGCGAGCGGCGCGCCTGGACCAGCCGACAACTGGCCGACGCCCTGGCCGGCCGCGGCATCGGTATGGGGCCGATGCAGGTCCGCCGCTGCTTGAATGCGGATGCGTGCCCGCTACCGCCGTACCGGCTCGGCCTACGCGAGGCGGTCGAGGAGGCGTTCAGTGGATACGGCCGTCGGCTCCCTCGCAAAACTGAGGAAAGACTACGACCGGCCGTTTAGGCCAGCCACCAGAAGAGCGGGATCGACGCCATCCAGCACGCCCCCATCGCGCGCCCGAGACGATCCATCCAACTCGCCTCGGCACGCCACTTGCGGGACGCGACGAGGAACGACCACGCCAGCGCAACGCCCACCCCCCAAATCGACTCACCGAGCTGCTGCGCGATCTCGACGTAAGCCCATTCGAGCGTCAGCCGGGCCCAAAGGCCGACCGCCACCGCCACGCCGACGATCGCGCCGGGCTGCATCAGCGCCTCGACCGCGGGCGGTCGAGGCTTACGCAATCGGACGATCGGCAGCGCAAGCGACCAACAGCCCAGGGTGATAGAAAACATCTGGGCTGCGAAGCTCACGACGAGGTAGTTCAGGCCCTGCCTGTTCCTCAGGTCCAGCCAGAGGGTGTGCAGGAAGCCCCGCAGCCCTTGATCGATCCCGAGCCCGGCCCAGATCGAATAACCCGGGTTCCAGCGGCTCAGCATGAAGCGCTGCTCGGCCGCCGAGGCGACGTAGGACAGCGCGGCCGCCGAGGCAGCGATGAAGATCATCGCGTCGCCCAGGTTGAACGCCCGGGGACGCGCGGGCGAGGGCTCCGTTTCCAAAACCGAAGTCGTATCCATGCAGGGGCCCTGTATCGACAAACGGCCACGAACCCGTGACTCAGTTCGAAAAGTTCGAGTCGTCCGTGTCCGGCTGCTTAGTCCACCGCCTTGGTCTTTTCCGATCCCGTTGTTTTCCTTTGCAGAGACATCGCCGCTTCCGTCGGAGACACGGCCTTCAGCGCCTTTTCGACCTCGGTCCGCACGCCGCGATTCTCGTCGTCTCGAAGCTCCTGAAGGGCCGGGAGCGCGTCCTCGGCCGCAGGCCCGAAAGACCCCAGAATCTCGGCGGCGCGCACTCGGTAAAACGAGTTCTTGCTCCGGAGCGACTGGATGGCGGCTGGGATCAGTCGACTCGCGTCCTCATGATGATGGACCAGCGCTTGCAAGGCGCAACTGCGGACCCCTTCGTCCTGATCTCGCAGGCTGTCATACAAAGCCGGCACCGCGGATCGGCCCTCCGGACCCTCGCATCGACCCAGCGCCGTTGCCGCGGAGAAGCGGACTCCTTGCGTCTCGTCCCGCAGCGCCTCAATGAAGGCCGGAATCGCCGAGTCGGGCACGGGACGCATCCCGCTCAAGATCGATGCCGCTCCGGCTCGTCCAGGCGCGTCCTTCGACTTCAGCAAGCGGACCAGCGCATCGACGAGTCGGGGATCATCCTCCTTGCAGACCGCTCGCATCGCCGACGTGAGCCGAAGCTTCAACAACCAGTCGGCGTGGCCGGGCGGCCCCGGTTCTACTCGTTCCGCCTCGGCGAGCAGGTCGGGGAACGCGGCGGAGGCGCTGAGGCCGATCGCGGTGAGGGCTTCGGTGGCGGCCAGCTTCTGCGATTCGTCCTCGCCGTGCAACTTCGCGACCAGCAGTTCGACCGCCTTCCTCTCGGCCTCGGGGCCGATGCCTGCAAGGGCGGCCGCGCCGATCCCACGAAGGCTGGACAGCGAGAACGGGTTGTCGGGTATGATGGGCCGTTTCAGCCCGGATTCGACCTCGTACGAATTCCAGAGGTTCGGCCTCATGAGGAAGCCTTCCGGGTAGTGCAGGAGCCGCTCTTCCGCGTCGCTCGACGTCATCGCCTGCACGATCTCCGGCGCCGCCGACAAGGCGACGGGGCCGAGCACCCCGAGCAAGTGGAGCGATCGGGCGCGGATCGTCGCCTCGTTCGCTTCCCGACCTGGCTCGCTCGGCTTCACGTAGCCGGAGACGATCTGGGCGGGCGGCGCGGACTGGTCGTCTGAGTTGTCCGGGCCGGGTGGCAAGCCGATTCCCCGGAACCGGTCGGTCAGGATCGTGACGGCCGGCGCGGCCTCGGCCCCGAAATGGGACAGGCCGATCGAGGCGAAGACTCGCTCAACCGGATCCGGTTGCTGCAGTTGAGCCAGAAGAATTGCGAGCGCCTTGCCCCGGGCGTCGCCGCCGAGGCCGGCCAGGGCCTCGGGCACGCGCATGCGAATCGCGATCTCTCGATCCCTCAGCGCCGCGAGGAGCAATCCCTGCAACGTGGGATCGTCGTTC
>CALCIC010000126.1 GCA_937907405.1 uncultured Isosphaeraceae bacterium
CCCTCCGCCGCCTCGCACCGCCGGTGCCCCTCGACGGCCGCCGCCACGATCCAGCTTCCCAGCCGCTCGACCTTGGAGAAGTTGAGGACGATCCGCTGGTTGCCGACGGCGATCAGGTCGGCGAGGTCGTCCGCCAGCTCGCGGATCTCGGACTGCTTGACGAGCGCGCGGTCGGTCAGCCGGACCACCGCGACTCCCCGCCGGTAGACGACGCTGAACCGATTCCAGGCCCCGCGCGACCTGACCCCTCGATCCTGGTCTTTGCCCCCGGCGCGTGATTTCCGGACTGTCGGCAGATCGCCCACCAACTGAGTCCAGAGATTCGCCTCGGGGCGGTCGGCCTCGCCGTCGAGGTTGCCGGCGATCCAATCCTCGAGGCGGCGATCGGGCGCCGGACCGGCCGACACGGCCTTGAGACTGAGCGGGCGCGACGGCCGAAGCTCGTCGTCGGCCTCGCCGTGCGTCGTCGCCAGCGCGATCTCACCAAGAGCCATGACAGCCGACCTCTGAAAGCAGGATGCGAGCACGTCTTGAACGATTGGCGACCGCCGCGCGTCACGGCGCATGGGCCGAGGCGCGACGCTCGCGGCGCTCTTCCACGATGACAGGGGGCGAGCCGACCGAAGCGCGGTGCGCGCGATCGTGACGGACAGCGATCCCAACAACGAACGACGTCCCGGCCGCAGTGGAGGGACGGTTCGAGCGACGGACGGGCCCGGTCGGTCTTGTCGATCAGTTCGGGCGGCCGGGCTTGCCTTCCTCACACTGTCAATCAGCGACAATCCGCGATCGAGCGTCCCCACTTGTTTCGGATTTCTCCCGACCCGATCCGGGAGGACCGGTCGTCCCGGCTGTTCCTCGCGCGCGGTCGTCGCGGTCGGGCCGACACGCTACACTGGTTCTACTTCGACAGGCGTTCCAGCAAAGGATCGACAGCCATGCCCAGCCCAATGGTCGTCTTGCTCGTTCTCCAGGCCCTGAATCTTCAGGCCGACGCCCTTGATCCGCCGCCGACCGAGGCGTTCGACGCGCCCAAGTACGGCGTGGCGACGCAGATCCCCGGGGCCTGGCGCCTGGCCGTCCGCGAGAAGGAAGACCAGGTGTTCGTCGCGTTGATCCCCCAAAACGATTTGAACCGACCCGGCGTCGCCGCCTGCGAGCTGGGGTTGGCCCCGGAGAGCCTCGACGCCTACAGGACGCGGATCGACCGCAACGCGAAGGAGCGAGGCCGGCCCAACGGCAAGCTCGCCGTCAACCGGATCGTCAAGACCGACGAGGGCGAGCGGCTGGAGACGGTCTGGGAGTTTCACCCGTCGTCGGGCGGCTTCTGGCGCGAGGTCGTCGTGCGGATCATCGCGAACCGGCAACTTTACAGCTTCACTCTCAACGTCGAGGACGCCGTGTACGCGACGGCCCGGCCGGCGTTCGACGCCCTGGTCGCGGCGACGACGTTCTCCGCGCCCAACACCGGCGCCGACCTGATGATCCGGAACGCCAACCGTTGGGTCCAACGCGAATACAAATTCACCCTCGACCTGCCCGACGGCTGGAGCCCGGCGCTCGCGCCGAGCGAGGTCGCCCTCCTGTTCGCCAACGGCCCGGCCCACGGCGTCTGGTCCGACAACGTCCTGGTCATCGCCCACGCGCACGCCAGGTCGACGCTCGACGAGCAGGCGAAGGAGCTGCCCGCGCTGCTCAAGCGGGAAGATCCGAATTGCGAACTGGTCTCCTGCCAGGTCGTCCCCCAGGGGAAGATCGAGGCGCTGGAGACCGTCGTCCGCACCAATCGGGGACCGTTCTCCATGACCGTGATCGAGCGCAGGTTCCGGGGCGACCGCTTCGACTACGAGGTCAAATACACCCTCGAAACCAAGCGGTTCGAGGCCCTCGCGCCGACCCTCCGCAAGAGCCTGGACAGCTTCCACGAGTTGCCGGGCGTCGTCCCCGGCGGCGCGGGCAAGGCGGCGTAAAACGGATAGCCGCATGTGCAGATCTGATATTCCGAATCCGGTGTCGCCGACTGTGGTCTCTCATGCAAAATGTGTCGGGTCATCAGCCCGGAGGGAGAAGGATGATTGCGTCGGGATTCCTTGATGTTCATAGCGGCGGCCCCGGTTGGTCGAGGTCGTCGGCCTGGCGGCTCGGGTCGGGCTTGAT
>CALCIC010000127.1 GCA_937907405.1 uncultured Isosphaeraceae bacterium
GCTTGAGACCTGGGACCCCAGGCCCGACGCGCCCGAGGAAGTCCGCGGCCCGTTCGGATCGATCGCGACCCGGGTCCCCGGCGTTCGGATCAGCGAGCACCTGCCTCGGCTCGCCGCGCGGATGGACAAGCTGGCGTTGATCCGCTCGGTCCATCATGACGAGGCGCCGATTCACGAGACGGGTCTGCAACTGCTCCAGACCGGTCGTCTAAGCCGGACCGAGGAGGAGCACCCCCACATCGGCGCCGTCGCGTCGAAGCGGAAGGGCGCGCGGGGGACGGCGCCGGCGTTCGCGATGATTCCGGGGCCGATCCGGAACACGGGGGTCGTCTTGCCTCGGGGCCAGTCGGCGGGCCGTCTGGGACCGGCCCACGCCCCCGCCTGCGTCGCGGCCCTGGACGTGGACGACGAGCCGGAGCGACTGCTGCGGGCGTACGGCCCGAGCCGGTTCGGGCGAAGCTGCCTGCTGGCCCGCCGGCTGGTCGAGTCGGGCGTCCGGGTGGTGACGGTCAACATGTTCGACACGGTGTTCGACCGGATCACCTGGGACTGCCACGGGTCAAGGCCGTTCAGCACGCTCGAAGACTACCGCCGCCTGCTCCTGCCGACGTTCGACCGGGCCGTCTCCGCGTTGCTCGACGATCTGGGCGCGCGAGGGCTGCTCGACGCGACGATGGTGGCGGCCGTCGGCGAATTCGGCCGGACTCCGAAGCTCAACGCGGCCGGCGGCCGCGACCACTGGCCCGGCGTCTGGAGCGTCGCGATGGCCGGCGGCGGCGTCCGAGGCGGCCAGGTGATCGGCGCCAGCGACCCCCGCGGGTCGGCCCCGATCGACCGCCCCGTCGCCCCGCAAGAGCTGCTGGCCTCGATGTACCACGCCCTCGACCTCGATCCGGCGGCGCCGCCGGATCGCTCCGGGTCCGAAATTTCGACGCCGGACGACGCACGTCCGGTTTACGAGCTATTCTCCTAGCCGACGCAGGGAACCGCCGCGGGTTCTCTTGAGGAATTCGAGGGACGTCGTTCGATGAGCATCGTCTTCTATTGTCAGAACTGCGGCTCCCGATTCGACGTGGACGACCGCGCCGCGGGCAAGTCGGGGCGTTGCAAGCACTGCGGCCAGAAGATGGTCGTCCCTCAGGCGGGGACCATGGCCTCGCTGGCCGCCACGCCGCACCTCGCGATGGCGGCGGCGGCCGCGGCGCGCGGCAAGCCCGTCGAGGCGGCGGCCGGCGGCGGTCCCGACTGGCTCGCGCAGGTCAACAGCCAGACCGCGCTCGCCCCCTTGACCGTCGACCGCATGCCGGCCGTGAAACGGTCGGCGCCGATCGACGACGACCTCGGCGACTCGAAACCCTACGCGCTGGTCGAGGCGCCGAGGAAGCGGCGCGTCGCCATGGCGACGGGAGGCCCCGCGGGAGAGGCCAAGATCGTCTGGCGGCGCTGGCTCGGACAGATCCAGAAGCTCTTCCGCTGGATCAATGAGACGGGGTATCTGGTCTCGGTCCCGTTCATCATGCTGATCTTCCTGGGCGCGATGATGCACAACCGGCCGATGGCGCACTTCGGCGCGGTGGTCGTCGTGGCCTTGAACATCGGCCGGCTCGTAAGCGGGCTGGCGAACATCGTCGTCATCCCGTTCCGCGACAGCCCGTTGCAGGGGGCCCTGTTCCTGATCCCGCCGCTCACGTTCTTTTACATGTCGAACAACTGGAAGAAATTCAAGCGGCCGGTCGAGCGGGTGACGGGGCCCCTTTTGACCATCGGGCTGGTGGCCTTGGCGTTCCTGTTCGTCCCCTCACTCTCGGGCAAGAGCCTGAAGGCGAGCGTCAAGGACGTCGGCCGGACCATCGAGAGCAAGGCCGGCCGGCTCAAGAAGGCCGACCTGAAATCGCTCGCCTCGCCAGACGTGTTGCAGCAGGTGGAAGGCAAGGTCGAGAGCGCGAAGGTGATGATTCGAGACCAGGCCGACCAGATCAAGCGGGCCGCCCAGACCCAGTGACCACGGCGCGCTCCGCCTCGACTCCGCTCCGTTCCGCTTCGGTTCGGATCGTGACCCGAATCCCCTTGA
>CALCIC010000128.1 GCA_937907405.1 uncultured Isosphaeraceae bacterium
CCCAAGATCCAGGCCCTGGCGGTCGAGGTCCACGACGTCGACGATCGCGTCGAGAGCCTGCGGCGGATGCTCGAAGACGCCGGATTCTCGCGAATCGAGGTCGGACAGGAATGGCTGTTCGAATCAAGCAACGTTTACATGATTTTCGCCGAGAGGAATCGCCCGGACGGGTCGACGTCGGTGGATTTCCATTCCAGGACGTCGCCGGTCGAGGCCGATCCACTCGATCGAAGACGCCGTCCGCACCCGATCGGCCCGGAGCTTCGAGCCGCCCTTGCATCCGATCGTCGTGTCGAAGAAGACCCCGATCGATAAAAGCGTGCTCCACCGTGGAGTGCGGTCCGTTCGCGTTTCGTCCCATCAGACCGAGTCGGCCGGCCGCGAAGGCGGCTCGACCCAACGAACCCAGGAGTCTGCGATGTCGCGCTTCTCTCGTCCAACCGGCGGTTCTCGATCGTTCCCGTCTCGTCTGACGTTCGGACTCGCGGTTCTCGCGATCCTCGCGTTGAACCGGGCCAGTCCGGGCCAGCTCTCCGCGTCGAGCTTCACCCGCACCAATCTTCCCGGGTTCGGGGACCGCCACAACAGTTACCCCTGGTCGATGAGGTGGTTCGAGGGAAACCTCTACGTCGGGACGAACCGCGATTTCCAGTGCGTGGAAAACGCGACGATCGCCTATTACTACCCGATCGTCCTTCCACTCCAGACGATCTTTGCACCGGTCGACGTGCCGTGTCCCGCGAACTCCGCGGATCTCGACCTGCGGGCGGAGGTCTGGCGGTATTCTCCAGGCGACGGGCGGTGGACGAGGATCTTCCAGTCGGAGTTCGTGCCCGGAACCACCGTCGCTCGCGACATCGGGTATCGCGACATGGCCACCTATCGGGAGGCGGACGGGACCAATGCTCTCTACATCGTCGGCTGCACGGCCCGAGAATTCACTCCGGGCATGCCGCCGCCTCGAATCCTCCGCATGACGATCGCGGCCGACCCGGTCACCGGGCAGGAACACGAGGTCTTCGAGGCGATCCCCCAGGACCCCGGAACGACCATGGGCGATACGAAGGCCGTGACGTTCCGCGCCACGGCGGTCTACAAGAATCGACTGTACGTCTCGGCCAGCCTCGGACTGACCGGCAACGGATTCGTCCTGGAATCGTCGAATCCTCGACTGGGTAACAACAGCTTCCGCCAGGTCACCCCGACGCCGCTTCAGGTCTATGAGATGTCCGTCTTCAACAACGCACTCTATATCGGCGCGGGTGATCAGGCCGCCGGGTATTCCGTATGGAGGACGGACGCCTCGGGAGATCCACCGTATACGTTGACTCCGGTCGTGACCGGCGGGGCGGGCCGCGGCCCGGTCATGACTTCGGTCGTCAGCATGTACCCGTTCCAGGGCAGGCTCTACGTGGGGAGCGCCGGGTGGTACTCGACGCTCCTGCCGTCCTCCGAATTGATCCGAATCAACCCTGACGACTCCTGGGAGCTGATCTCCGGAAACCCCCGGGTGGCGTCCAACGGGCTGGTCTTTCCGCTCAGCGGCTTGAGCGACGGCTTCGGCAATCCCTTCAACGCCCATATCTGGCGGTTGGAGCAACACGGGGGAATCCTGTACGCGGGAACGAACGACGACAGTTGGGCCCTGCGATCCACGCCGCTGGCCCCCTATTTCCGCTCCGAGTTCGGGTTCGACGTCTTCGCGAGCAAGGACGGCGTCGCCTGGTCGCCGGTCACTCGCAACGGCTTTGGCAATCTGTACAACTTCGGCCTCAGGACGTTCGCCTCGACGCCGGTCGGTCTGTTCGCCGGCGCCGTCAACTACGCCCAGGGCACGGAAGTTTGGTTGGCCGCCTCGGGGGCGCAGGTCGCCTCGAGCGCGTTCGCGTTGACGAGCAACGCGACGCAGGGCGTGGACCTCGATCCGGTGCGAAGGCGACGGACCGCCCCTTCCGCGCGACCCGACGACTCGGCGACGGAGGGCGAGGCGGCTGTGGCAGCCTCGTCGTCGCCTCCGGCCGCTCAACCCGACGGCGGAGGAGACGCGGCGGCCGCGCCGCCGGTCCCCGAAGGACTGGAGGTGGAACGTCAGGACAAAAGCGCCGTCGTATCCTGGAGCCCTCAGCCGGACGCCGCGAGGTATCACGTCTTCCGCTCGACCTATCAGAAGGCCGATCTCGGCTTCATGCTGAACATTGAACCCGCGGCCGTGGGGTTGGAAGATCCGCTCCGACCGGGTGAAACGCCGGGCGTGTTCACGGTCCCCGGAGCTTTCGTGGAGATCGGCACGACCACGAAGCCGGTCTTCAACGATCGCAAGGTCGTCGCCAGGCGGACCTACGCCTATCAGGTGCAAGCCGAGGACCGGAACGGCAAGTGGTCGCCGCCGTCGAACACCAAGATGATCCCGGATCTCGGCCCTCCGGCCACGTTCGGGCGAC
Organism: uncultured Isosphaeraceae bacterium; assembly: GCA_937907405.1. Taxonomy (GTDB): domain Bacteria; phylum Planctomycetota; class Planctomycetia; order Isosphaerales; family Isosphaeraceae; genus Paludisphaera. The sequence continues at coordinate 2,442 of CALCIC010000128.1, forward strand.
TTCGAGAGGAACTCATCGAGTTCATTCTCGTCGACAAGGCGCGGGCGATGGAGAGGGCGGGGCTGATGGACCTCTTCGATCAGAGCCGAGCGGCGACGGTTGAGAAGGACCTCGTCACCGCCAAGGCGCGGATGGCATCGATTCGGGAGAAGCTGACGCACCTTCAAGAGAACGGCCCGGCGCCTCCCCCCGCATCTCCCCTGGACGTTGTGTTGGCAAGGCTCTCCAGGCGGATCGACCTGAGTCTCTCCGGGGCTCTGCCGAGCAACGTGCTGACTCGCGAGGCGGAGGCTGCTCAGGACCGGGCGGCGCCGCGCGCCGCTCAGAGGCGGTCTCGATGACGGAGACGGACCGTCGTCGCCGCGCGGTCGTCGAGTGAAGGCCGGACCGAGCGCGCCGGACAAGCAGTCGTGGGACTTCGGAGATCAAGCCGTGCCATCGATCGAGGATCGAAGTGAGGCCCTTGCCGAACTCCGGAACGGTGAACCGAATCCAGGCGCCGTCGCCCGTTCGAGGGGTGTGGAAACCCACGCCGCCTCGGCGGACGGGTCGCCGGATCGGGACCGCCCCCGGTTCGTCGTGCTTGCCCCGACCATCGGCTCGGCGCAAGGTTTCCGCGCCGAGACGGTCGACGGGCCGCCGGAAGTTCAGTCTGATCACGACGCCGGCGGGGCCTCGGACGATGTTCCGCGGTCGACTGGCGCGGCTTGCGAGTCCGAGTCGCTTCGGGAGTCCGCCGAGCGGCTCCCCGCCGTCGTCGTCCCCAGAACCCGACGCGCGGGGGCCGGGGGGCGGGTCGGAACGATGCTGGTCCTCTGGGCGATCCTGATCGCCGACCTCCAGGGTCTGCTCTGGCTCTCGGGGGTGAAGACCTTGGCCTTGCAACAGGCCGTGGAGCAGGGAGTCGCGCGCGCCGAGTCGCACGCCGTCGCCGAGACGGACGACAATCATATTCATAAGGCGATCCGGGACCAGCGCGCTACGCTGCGATTCTGGATGATCCTGGCCCTGATCGGCGACTTCGTCGTCGAGCCGGCGGCGCCGGCCGTCAGAGCCCTGCTGGTGGCGACGCTCTTGAGCGCGCTGGCCGCCTTGACCGGCCGCCCGAACGGCTTTCGGCTCGCGCTCTACGAATCCGCCGTCGTACAAGGCTACTGGGTGTTGGCCCTGGCCCTGCAAACGACGCTGGCGTTCGCTCTCGGCGTCCCCCAGGTCGACGCCTCGACGGCGCTGTTGCTGCCCGCCGGGACCTATCAGGCGACGGTCTGGGTCGCCCTGACTCAGGTCGAAGTCTTCGCGCTCCTGGGATGGGCCGCGTTGATTCGCGGCGGCCGGCGACGCGGCCAGGTCAACCTCGCGACCGCGACGGCCGCCTGCTCGCTCGTGGCAGTGATGGAAGCGGCGATTCGAATCGGATCAACGGTTCTTACGGGGGCGACGATGCGTTTAACGTTGACGCCCGGTCGTTTCTAAGTGGGATCGACTCTCGGGAGGCGCGGATGCTGCGGTTCATCACATGGCTCGGGTTGATCGGCTCGCTCCTTGCCGCCGTGACCGTCGCCAAGCTCAAGCATGAGCCTGGATCGATCGTGGTCGACTGGCGGATCGTCGAGGAACCACCGATCGAGGTGCGGGTCGAGTCGCCGTCGCGGGGCCGAATCGTCCGCAAGATCACCGCGCCCGGGGTCGTTGAGCCGGTCGACGAGGCGAACATCGGTTCGCAGATCCTGGGGCGGGTCGTCTCGGTCAACGTCAAGGAAGGGGACGTCGTCAACGCGGACGACGTACTTGTGAAGCTTGACGACACCGACGCCAACGCTCGGCTTCTCTCCGCCCAGGCTCGATTCGACCGGCTCCGCGCGGCGATCACACAGGCCGAGGACGACCTGGCGAAAGCCAATCGAGACGAGGCTCAGCACGGGCGGCTCGCCGGTCGAGGGTACTCGACGCCGACCGAACTGGCCGACGCCCGGACGCAGGTTCACAAGGCCGAGGCCGCTCTCCAGATGTGCCGACGCGAGTTGCTCGAGAGCGAGGCCATGAAGACGATCAGTCTTGAGGAGGTGAAACGCACCCAGATCCGGGCGCCGATCGGCGGGGCCGTGACCGGGCTGGCGGTTCGGGTCGGCGAGGTGGTGATCGCCGGGACGATCAACCTGCCGGGGACCGTCCTGATGACGATCACCGACCCGACTCGAATGCGGGTGAACGCCGACGTCGAGGAATCCGACATCCCCCTGGTGCAACCCGGACAGACGGCTCATGTCTACCTGCAGGCGGACGGACGGACCGCGATCGAGGGGGTCGTTGAAAAGGTCACCACCAAGGGGCGGAAGTCCGGCGAGGCCGTCGGGTTCGAGACCCGAATCCGGGTCGACCACCCCCCCCCCTCGCTGCGCGCGGGCATGTCGGCCACGGTCGAGATCGAGGTGAGCCGCGCGACCGACGCGCTGGGGATTCCCACCCACGCCGTGGTGCATCGCAGGCTGAAAGACCTACCCAGGACGCCCGCCATGCGCGCCTGGGCGGAACGGCTCGCCCGCTCGCCGGGCGAACGATCGCGCGGCGCGGAGTCGCGCTACGTCAAGGTTGCCTTCGTGGTCGAGGAAGGGGTGGCTCGCGTTCGGCCGGTCGAGTTGGGGCTTACCGACGAATTCCGCGCGGAGGTCCTCTCCGGCGTGCAAGCCGATGAACACGTCG
>CALCIC010000129.1 GCA_937907405.1 uncultured Isosphaeraceae bacterium
GTCAGCCCCCGGCTCGGCGTTGCTTTCCACCCCGGCCCCGGCCGCGACAACCTCACGATCATCGGCCCCGACGGCCGCGATTTCCCCGCGATCGTCGATCTCTACCGCGAGCGCGACGCCCAGGAACGACGCGCCGACGAGGAACGACGACGCGCCGACGAGGAACGAGCCCGAGCGGACCGCCTGGCCGCTCGACTCCGCGAGTTGGGCATTGACGAGGTTGGAGCGCCCGACGACCCTCCTAAAGCCGGACGCATGCGCATTCCAGGACGAAGGAGGCCGCCAGTATCGCCCGACCATCGGGAGTTCTATGATTTGACTTGCAGACGATGACGCGGTCGGCCCCGCGTCGCCGGGCGGTTGGAGAGCCCGGATCGACCACATTGACACGGGAAGCAGAACCATGCGCCTTACCTCGCCCCGTCGAATCAGAACGCTCGTGTTTCTTTCCATTTTGATCGGATCGAGTCGCCTGGCGTCCTCGTTCGCAACGTCCGCCGAACCGGCCGACCGGCCGAACATCGTGGTGATCTTCACCGACGACCAGGGGTACGCCGACGTCGGCTGCTTCGGGGCGAAGGGATTTGAAACGCCCAGCCTGGACCGCCTGGCGAAGCAGGGCGCCCGGTTCACGAATTTCCACGTCGCGCAGCCCGTGTGCTCAGCCTCGCGGGCGGGCCTTCTGACCGGGTGTTACCCAAACCGCATCGGCATCCACGGCGCCCTGGGGCCGAAGGTCACTCACGGGCTCAACGCCCAGGAAACCACGATCGCCGAGATGCTGAAACAACAGGGTTACGCGACCGGCATGGCGGGCAAGTGGCATCTGGGGCACCATCCTCAGTTCTTGCCCATCCATCACGGCTTCGATGAATACTACGGGCTCCCCTACTCGAACGACATGTGGCCCCACCACCCCGGCGCCGGGGCCGGGGCCGACTATCCCAAGCTGCCGTTCATCGAGGGCGACAAAATCATCGACGCCGAGGTGACCGCCGACGAGCAAAAGCAACTCACCACCCGCTACACCGAGCGCGCGGTGAGCTTCATCGACCGCAACCACGACAAACCGTTCTTCTTCTACCTGGCCCACTCGATGCCCCACGTCCCGCTGTTCGTCAGCGACAAATTCGCCGGCAAATCGGCCAAGGGCATCTACGGCGACGTGATCATGGAGATCGACTGGTCGGTAGGCGAGGTCATGAAGGCGCTCGACCGCAACGGCCTGACCGACAAGACCTGGATCATCTTCACCTGCGACAACGGCCCCTGGCTCAACTACGGAAACCACGCCGGCTCGGCCGGCTCGCTGCGGGAGGGCAAGGGGACGAACTGGGAAGGCGGAACCCGGGAGCCCTGCATCATGCGATGGCCCGGCCATATTCCCTCTGGTGCGACCAACGACCGGCTTATGTCGACGATCGACCTGCTCCCGACGATCGCCGGCCGGGTCGGCGGCGCACTTCCCAAATTGCCGATCGACGGCCGCGACGTCTGGCCCCTGATCGCCGGAGTTCCCGACGCGAAAAACCCGCACGACGCCTATTTCTTCTGGTATGCCAACAACCAACTCCAGGCGGTCATCAGCGGCGACGGGGAGTGGAAGCTCATCCTGCCTCACACTTATCGCACGCTCAACGGCCGGCCCGGCGGCCACGGCGGCAAGCCCGTCCAGTACGACCAGCGCAAGGTGGAGCGGGCGGAACTCTACCACCTGCAAGCCGATCCCAACGAGACCACCGACGTCGCGGCGGCCAATCCCACCGTGGTCGAACGGCTGGAGAAGCTCGCCGACGGCGCCCGCGACGACCTGGGTGACGCCCTGACCAAACGAGTGGGGCGGAACGTCCGCGAGCCCGGACGGCTCCCCAAGAGCGACTGACGCCCGCGAGTCAGTCGCCCTGTCCTCTACACCCTCCTGACCTT